>JBILUT010000100.1:0-5877 GCA_044370875.1 Polaromonas sp.
TGGCGTAGCGGCCGAGGTCTCCATCGGGGAACTGTTCATTGCCGGCTTCGGCCCGGGGCTTTTGATCGGTGGCGTGCTGATGCTTTTCGTGCACCTCTACTGCCGGTTCAAAGGCTGGGGCAAAAACGACGGCGACGGCCGGCTCGGGGTGATGCGCGCCACTTGGAGCGCCGGCTGGGCGCTGCTGATGCCGGTCATTATTCTGGGCGGCATTTATGGTGGCGTCTTCACCCCTACCGAAGCGTCTGTTGTCGCCGTCTTCTACGCGCTGACAGTCGGTCTGTTTATCCACCGGGAACTGCGACTGGCCGACCTGATGGCCGTTTTGCGCAAATCGGTCATCTCCAGTGCAGTGATCATGTTCATCATTGCCAACGCGGGCCTATTTGCCTTTTTGATCACCCGCGCTGGCGTCCCAGACGCCATCGGAGTTTGGCTCAAGGACATCCTTCAGTCGCCGGGCTGGTTCCTGTTCGGTGTCAATGCCGCCCTGTTTGTGATCGGCATGTTCATCGAGACCTCGGCAGCGATCATCGTACTGGCCCCGATCCTGGTGCCAGTGGCTATCCATTTCGGCATTGATCCGGTGCACTTTGGCATCATCATGGTGGTCAATCTGGCCTTGGGGATGATCACTCCACCTTTCGGAGTCAACTTGTTTGCGGCCTGTACCGTGGCAAGAATCTCGCTAGACCGGATCATTGGCCATTTGCTGCCATTCGTGCTGGTCATCCTAGGCTGTCTGGCCGTCATCACCTACCTGCCCGCCCTGTCCCTGACTCTGCGTGATGTGGTGTATGCCAAGTCACCCGCCGTCAGCGTAGAGCCTGCACCCGCGCCGTCTGTTGGGCCATCGCCCTCCTCGGACTCAAACGCGGGGCCTGCACCTGCCGCAGCTATCGGCCCCTCGCCGGCCCCGGCCATTGGCCCTACCCCGGCACCTGTCATCGGCCCTAGCCCGACACCGGCGATTGGCCCAAGTCCGGCACCGGTTCCCGCAAAATAGGGGTTCCGGGCTGCAGCGCCCGCTCAACTGTGGGATCTTGTATGCGACTCAAGGACAAATCCATCATCGTCACCGGTGCCGGCAGCGGCATCGGGGAAGGCATCGCTCGACGGCTGGCCCAAGAGGGCGCGCAGGTCATCGTCAATGATCTTCAGGCCCAAGGGGCAGAGCGCGTGGCCGCCGAAATTGGCGCTGCGGGGGGCCGGGCAACCGCTGTTCAGGCCGATGTCACGAGCAACGCAGACATGAAGCGCCTGATTGAATCGGCTCTGGCACACCACGGCCGTCTTGATGTGATGGTCAACAACGCGGGCTGGACGCATCGCAACCAAAGTGCACTGACCGTCCGAGAGGACGAGTTTGACCGCTGCTATGCGGTCAATGTCAAGAGCATCTACCTCAGCACCCTGCATGCCGTACCGATCTTTCGCCGCCAGGGGGGCGGCAGCTTCATCAATATCGCGTCCACGGCGGGCGTGCGACCCCGTCCCGGACTGACTTGGTACAACGGCTCTAAGGGCGCAGCCATCATCACCAGCAAGTCACTGGCGGCTGAACTCGGCCCCGACAACATCCGGGTCAACTGCATCAATCCGGTCATGAATCCAACGACCGGCATGGGAGAGCTGTTTGCCGGCGGGGAACTGACTGAGGAACGACTGGCCCGGTTTCGCGCCACCATTCCGCTCGGGCGCTTCTCCACGGCTCTGGATGTGGCCAACGCTGCGCTGTTTCTGGCCAGCGAGGAGGCCGCATTCATCTCGGGAGTCTGCATCGAGGTGGATGGAGCGCGCTGTGTTTGAGTCCCTGGACCTGATCGCCCAGCGCAGTCGTACCAGCGTGCCGACAAAGGGCCAAAGCTGATGAGCGAGCCGCTGCGCACCATCCCGGTGGCTGACCTGCGTTACGCCAGCAGCGTGCCGTCGATTCCTGACGATCTTCAACCGGCGCGTGGGAAAGTCGCCGATGCCCTGGGGCGGCCCCTGCGTGATCTGCGAATCAGCGTCACCGACCGCTGTAATTTCCGCTGCAGCTACTGCATGCCGCGGGAAATCTTTGACAAGGACTACGCCTATCTGCCGCAAAACTCCCTGCTCAGCTTTGAGGAAATTACGCGACTGGCTCGTCTTTTCATCGCGCACGGGGTTGAGAAAATCCGCCTGACCGGCGGCGAGCCTTTGCTGCGCAAGAACATCGAGGTGCTCGTGGGCATGTTGGCCGGCCTGAAGACGGCCAGCGGCCGGGATCTGGACCTGACGCTCACGACCAACGGATCGCTTTTGGCAACCAAGGCGCAGGCCCTGAAGGACGCAGGGCTCAAGCGCGTGACGGTCAGCCTCGATGGACTCGATGATGCGGTGTTCCGGCGCATGAACGATGCGGATTTTCCGGTGGCCGATGTTTTGCATGGCATCGAGGTGGCACAACAAGTTGGCCTGGCACCGCTGAAGGTCAATATGGTGGTCAAGCGCGGCACCAACGATCAGGAAATACTGCCGATGGCCCGCCACTTTCGGGGCACGTCGACGGTGCTTCGCTTTATCGAGTTCATGGATGTGGGGCAAACCAACCGCTGGCGCATGGATGAGGTATTGTCTTCGGCCCAGGTCATCGAACGCATCTCGGCTCACTTTCCACTTGAACCCATGCACGCAAGCGCTCCCGGGGAGACAGCGCAACGCTGGCGCTATGCCGATGGGAGCGGCGAGATTGGCGTGATCAGCAGCGTGACCCAGGCCTTCTGCGGCGACTGCAATCGAGCCCGCCTGTCGACCGAGGGCAAACTGTTCCTATGCCTGTTTGCCGCCCACGGCCATGACCTTCGGGCTTTGCTGCGGGGCTCCTACGATGACAGGCAGATCAACGGTGCCCTCGCCCAGATCTGGCAGCAGCGAGGTGACCGCTATTCGCAACTGCGCGCTGCCGAGAAGACCGATGCGGCTGCCGCGCAGGCGCCAAGCGGTCCGCGGGTCGAGATGAGCTACATCGGTGGTTAGGCAGCCATCCCGCGCCGACATCACAGGTCTGGTGCTCGCCGGTGGCCAGGGGTCGCGCATGGGCGGTCTGGACAAGGGGCTGCAAAGCCTGCACGGTCAGGCACTGGCGCGGCGGTGCCTGGAGCGCCTGTCGCCTCAGGTGGGCACGCTGGCCGTCAATGCCAACCGACATTTGAGTGATTACGCCAGCTGGCAGTGCGACGTCTGGCCCGACCTCGCGGATTCGGGCGAATTTTCCGGACCCCTGGCCGGATTTCTGGCGGGACTGACACGCTGCCAGACGCCATGGCTGTGCACCGTGCCCTGTGACAGTCCCTTCTTTCCCTTGGACCTGGTCGAACGAATGGCCCTGAGCCTGAGCCAGTCCGATGCCGATATCGCCATGGCGGCGGCTGTGGAGGACGATCATCAGCTTCGCCCGCAGCCGGTGTTTTGTTTGATCAAGACCGAACTGCGTGAAAGCCTGCAAAGCTTCATGCGATCCGGTCGACGAAAGATCGATGCCTGGACGGCCACCGAACGCACCGTGCTGACACGGTTCGACCGACCCGGCGATGACCCCAGGGCCTTTCTGAATGTCAACACCCTCGAGCAGCTCTGTGCGCTGGAGCAAGAGCGTCGCGAATGAAGAGCCTGCAACAGATTGCCGCCGAACTGAGCGGGTACGACCCCAAGGCCCTGCCTGTCGATCAAGCCTTGGCTTTTCTTGCACAACTGGTCGAGCCCCTGTGCGAGGTCGAAGAGCTTGAGCTTGCCCACAGCTGTGATCGCATTCTGGCCGAAGACCTGATCAGCCCCTTGGACGTACCGCCGCATGACAACTCGGCCATGGACGGCTATGCCTTCAGCGGCGCGGCGCTCGGGGGCGAGACGCTCGCGCTGCACGTGACAGGGACGGCGCTGGCCGGCAAAGCCTGGACCGGTCAGGTCGATCCGGGCCAATGCGTGCGTATCATGACCGGCGCCATCATGCCCAAGGGTCTTGACACCGTGATCCCACAGGAGATGGTCACCTTTGATCCGGCGGAATCCACCATCCGATTTCCATCAAACGCCCTGCAGCCGGGCGACAACCGCCGCCTGCGCGGGGAAGACCTGCGCTGCGGATCGATCGCCCTGCAGCGGGGCCAAAGATTAGGACCGGCCCGGCTTGGCCTGGCCGCGTCTCTGGGCGTGGAGCGGCTCAAGGTATACCGCCGGCCGCGCGTGGCCTGCTTGTCCACTGGCGACGAGATCACTGCTGCCGGTGAGGCCCTGCGCGAAGGCGCGGTGTACGACAGCAATCGCTACAGTCTCATCGGTCTGCTCCAGCGCCTGGGTTGCGAGGTGATCGACCTGGGCTTGATCCCGGACCATCCGCCAAGCCTGCGGGCCGCCTTCGAAGCGGCGGCCGAGCAAGCAGATGTGGTGATCAGTTCAGGCGGAGTCAGCGTCGGCGAGGCCGATCACACCCGCGCGCTGCTCGATGAGATGGCAGACATGGTCTTCTGGCGGGTCGCCATGCGGCCTGGACGCCCCCTGGCGGCCGGGCGCATCGCACGCAAGAACAAACCACGCCCCACTTTGGTATTTGGCCTGCCCGGCAACCCGGTGGCGGTCATGGTGACCTTCCTGGCCTTGGTACGGCCCACCCTGCTTCAGTTGATGGGCTGCAGCGATGCACCACCGCCCTTGCTGCGGGCACGCAGTTTGTCGAACTTGCGCAAGAAACCGGGCCGCACCGAATACCAGCGCGGCTGGGTCAGTGCCAACGCAAATGGCGGACTGGAGGTCAGCGTAGCCGGCAACCAGGGCTCGGGAGTCTTGAGCTCGATGGCCCAGGCCAATGGACTGATCGTCTTGCCCCACGAGGGCGGATCTGTGCAAATCGGTGATCCGGTCGAGGTGATGATGTTCGAAGGCTATCTCTGATCAGGCCACTTCGCTCACAGCCCTTCGATGATGCGGATGTCCCGCTCAGCGGCACGCGGTCCAAGCGCTGCCAGCGCGTCCCGATAGGCCGGGCTCTGGTAGGCGTCCAGAGCCGCTTGCAGGCTGTCAAACTCAACAATGACGGTTCGCAGGGACTTGCCTTGCTCCTTGACCGCAGCAGGTAGGCCACGGGCCAAAATGCGCCCGCCCGCCGCCTGCAAGGCCGGCCCTGCAAGCTGGGCATAGGCCTTCAAGGCGGCCTCGTCGTAGATGGCCTGATAGGCACTGATCCAATACGCTTTGGGCATGAAAACTTTTCCTTGATGTGACTCGGGCAGGCCTACTTGGCAATGATTTCATGGCCGTGGGCATGCGGCGGGCGTTCCGCAATCTCCCGGGTGTCGGCGCCCGGAATAGTACGGCGGGCAAATAGCGAATACATGGTCGGCACCACAAACACCGTCAGGAGGGTGCCCAGACTCATGCCGCCAACAATCACCCAACCAATCTGAATACGGCTCTCGGCCCCCGCACCGGTGGCTAAAGCCAGAGGGACGGCGCCGAGCACCATGGCCCCGGTGGTCATCAGGATGGGGCGCAAACGCTGCGACGCGGCGCGTATCAGGGCGTCGGTCATCTCCATGCCCTGAATACGCAGCTGGTTGGTGAATTCAACGATCAAGATCCCGTGCTTGGTGATCAGTCCGACCAGCGTAATCAGCCCAATCTGCGAATAGACATTCAAGGATCCGCCTGACCATTTGAGGGCCAGCAACGCGCCGATCATCGACATGGGCACCGACAGCATGATGACCAGCGGATCGACAAAGCTTTCGAACTGCGCCGCCAACACCAAAAAGATGAAGACCAGAGCGAGGGCGAACACAACAGCTAGTGCGCCCTGGCTCTTGCGAAACTCGCGCGAGGTACCGCTGACGTCCGTGCTAAAACCGGTCTTGAGCA
>JBILUT010000101.1:0-5858 GCA_044370875.1 Polaromonas sp.
GGGGCTGCAGGAGCTGCTGGGCCGTCAAACTTGCGATCTCATGGGTTTTTCTTTCGGGGCCATGGTGGCTGGCCTGTGGGCCCAGGCCGAGCCTGCCCGCGCGCGGCAACTGGTTCTGGTGGCTCCGCCTGGCCTGGGCCGCCCCGCCCTTGAACCCATCAAACCCAAAGCCTGGCGTCACCTGACCGATCCCTTGCAGCGACAGGCTGCGCATCGTCACAACCTGCGCGAGCTGATGCTCCACCATGAGGCATCCATCTCGCCCTTGGCCTGTCAATTGCAGCAGCGCAACGCCGAAAGGGATCGGCTGCCCAACCGGCGACTGTCGCGAACCGATGTTCTGGCGCAGGCGCTGCAGCAGGTCAAGAGCCCGGTCCATCTGGTCTATGGTGAGCAGGATCGGTACTACCGTCACCAAGTGGGTGCGATCGAGGCGGTGCTGCGCCGCTGCCCAGGTTTTGCCGGCATGCATGCCATTGCCGACGCTGGCCACTGGGTCCAGTTCGAGCGCCCGGATGAGTTCCAATCGGTTCTGTCGAGTATTTGGCATGAGTTGCCAAATTGAGGACAATATTCCGATGAGTGCGAATTGGTACCTGATCCATTCCAAGCCCCGTCAGGAGCGGGTCGCCCTTGAAAACCTGGAGCGCCAGCTCTACCCCTGCTACCTGCCCGTCATGCGGCTTGAAAAGGTCCGTCGCGGGGCTTTGACCATCGCTGAGGAGCCGCTGTTCACCCGGTATTTGTTCGTGCAACTCGATACCGGCAACCAGGGGCGCAGTTGGGCTCCGATCCATTCGACCCGTGGCGTGGCCCGTCTGGTGCGGTTTGGCTCCGAGCCGGCCCGGGTGAGCGACGAGCTGATTGCGGCCTTGCGTGAGCAAGAGGCGCGGTCGGTCGAGGTCCAGCCTATGTTCCAACCGGGCCAGCCGGTTCGCATCACCGCCGGTCCTTTTGCGGGCGTCGAAGGCATCTTCCAGATGACCGACGGCCAGCTTCGTGCGATGGTGCTCATCGAGATGCTGTCGCGCCCGGTGGCGGTACCGGTGGCCCCTGACGCTTTGCGGGTGGCCGTTTAAGACGGCGGGGCCAGCGTGCGTTGGCCGGCATGTCGCGGCCAGACTGGACGGCCCGCTGCTGTCGGAGCACACTCGGTGCCTCGCACTTTCCTTCCATGAGTTCTCAAGTCCTGATCATCGGCATGCACCTGGCTCGCAGCACGCGGGGCCGGCCTTGCGCGCCTCCGCTGTCAAACGCCTGATTGCTTCGCCGATTTTTGCGTTTCTAGACAGGAGAACTTGATGACGGATCTTTTTGAAAATCCCATGGGATTGTGCGGCTTTGAATTCGTGGAATTTGCCTCTCCGCAAGCGGGCGTGCTGGAAGCTTTGTTCGTGAAACTGGGCTTTGCCGAAGTGGCACGCCACCGTTCCAAGGATGTGTCGCTGTACCGTCAGGGCGATATCAATTTCATTGTCAACCGCGAGCCGCGCAGCTTGGCGGGCTACTTTGCGGCTGAACATGGCCCCGGTCCCTGCGCCATGGCTTTTCGGGTACGCGATGCCCACCAGGCTTACGCCCGCGCCTTGCAACTGGGGGCCCAGCCCATCGAAGTGCCCACGGGTCCTATGGAGTTGCGTTTGCCGGCCATCAAAGGGATTGGCGGTGCGCCTCTTTACCTGATCGACCGCTTTGAAGAGGGCAAGAGCATCTACGACATCGACTTTGAATGGTTGCCCGGAGCACCGCGCCATCCGGTGGGGCATGGCCTGCAGTCGATCGACCACCTCACCCACAATGTCTACAAGGGGCGTATGGCTTTCTGGGGCAGCTTCTATGAGCGGATCTTCAATTTCCGCGAGATCCGGTACTTTGATATACAGGGACAACACACCGGCCTGACCAGCCGCGCCATGACTGCACCTGACGGCTTGATCCGCATTCCGCTCAATGAAGAGGCTGGCAACCAGGGCGGGCAGATTCAGGAGTTTCTGATGCAGTTCAACGGCGAGGGCATCCAGCACATTGCCTTGAGCACGGATGACATCCTGGCGAGCGTGGATGCCCTACAGATGGCGGGCGTTCCCCTCATGACTGCGCCCAATGACATCTATTACGAGATGCTGGAGGAACGTATGCCCGGGCATGGTGAGCCGGTGGCGCAGTTGCAGGCTCGCGGCATTTTGATGGATGGATCCACTGCGGGGGGCGACAAGCGCTTGCTGCTGCAGATTTTCAGCCAGTCCTTGATCGGGCCGGTGTTCTTTGAATTCATCCAGCGCAAGGCTGATGCCGGTTTTGGCGAGGGCAACTTCAAGGCCCTGTTCGAGAGCATGGAGCGTGACCAGATCCGGCGCGGCGTGCTCCAGGCTCCAGCAGCGGGCTGACCGCCGCTTCAGCCCAGCGCCCGGCGCAGCGCAGCCCCCCCAAGGTCCAGGGCGGTCTGTGCCTCGTCGATCAGCCGTCCGAGTGCCACAAAGCCGTGAATCTGCCGCTCAAAGCACACATATTGGGTAGCCACACCTGCGCGCGAGAGCGCATCGGCATACAGGCGTCCGTCATCACGCAGCGGGTCAAATCCGGCCGTCATGATCAGGGCCGGTGGCAAGCCGGCCAAGTTGGTGGCATCAAGTGGTGAGGCGCGCCAGTCATCAGACCGCCCGTCGGGCCCCAGGTAAGCGGCGATGTAGGCCTCCATGCCGGCGCGGGTGAGCGCATAGCCCTCACCGTTGTTCTGGTAGCTCGGCGTGTCGGTGCGCATCGAGGTCACCGGGTAGATCAGCAACTGGAAGATCGGGGCGTGCGCCTGTCCCCGCAGGCTCAGGCAGGCCGCTGCCGCCAGATTGCCGCCTGCACTGTCGCCACCGAACGCGATGCGTGCTGCATCGAGCCGCAGCGCATCGGCATGGGCCACCACCCAGTCATGCGCGGCCAGCGTGTCCTCCAGGGCGGTCGGGAAACGCGACTCGGGCGAGAGGCGGTAGTCGACCGAAATCACCGCGCAGCCGGCGGCATGGGCCAGCGCCCGGCAGATCACATCGTGGGTGTCGACGCTGCCCACCATCCAGCCGCCACCATGCAGGTAGATGAGTACCGGTAGGCGGTCATCAGCCCCGGCTCGCGCGGGTCTGATTTCGCGCAGCACGATGGACTCAGCGCCCCGTTTCAGTTGGTGGTCACGGCTGAGTGAGACGGCTTGGGCGGGCGGTTCGGTGAACGAGCGACGGCTCTGATAGAGCTGTCGCAGCACTGCGGCGCCAGGCGCCGGGCCGGCTTGCGAGTTGTGTGCAGCCAGCAGCTGGATGGCCTGAGCGGCTTGCGGGTCGAGCATGCGCGATACCCCGAGAGTGGAGCGGGCGATGGGAATCGAACCCACGTCTTGAGCTTGGGAAGCTCAGGTCCTGCCATTGAACGACGCCCGCGCAGAGGATGGGCAGTGTAGCGCGTCTGCACGCACCGATGGAGTTCTCAGCGCAGCACATCTCCTACGCAGAGGTACTTGATCTCTACGTATTCATCGATGCCGTGGTGCGAGCCCTCCCGGCCCAGTCCCGACTGCTTGACCCCACCAAAGGGCACATGCTCGGTGGCCAAAATGCCCACGTTGATGCCCACCATGCCGTATTCCAATGCTTCACTGACGCGAAAGATTCGGCCCACGTCGCGGCTGTAGAAGTAGCTGGCCAGGCCGAACTCGGTGGCGTTGGCCGCGTCGATCGCTTCCTGTTCGGTCTTGAACTTGAACAGGGGTGCAAAGGGCCCGAAAGTCTCCTCGCGGGCGCACAGCATGTCCGCGCTGGCGTCGGCCACCACGGTGGGCTCGAAGAACTGACCGGCACCCAGGGGCAGGCGCTTGCCCCCGGTGAGCACGCGTGCGCCCTTGGACAGCGCATCCTGCACATGGCGTTCGACCTTGGCCAGGGCCGCCGGTTCAATCAGGGGGCCCTGGTTGACGCCTTCCTCAAAGCCGTTGCCCACTTTGGCCGTGCGCACCTTGGCGGCGAATTTGGACGCGAATTCCTCGTACACCGACTCCTGCACATAAATGCGGTTGGAGCAGACGCAGGTCTGGCCGGCGTTTCGGTACTTGCTGGCAAAGGCGCCTTCGACAGCGCTGTCAATGTCTGCATCCTCAAACACAATGAAAGGCGCGTTGCCACCGAGTTCGAGCGACATCTTCTTGACGGTAGGCGCCGATTGAGCCATCAGGATGCGTCCAACCTCGGTGCTGCCGGTAAAGCTGATGTGGCGCACCACATCGCTGGCGCAGAACACCTTGCCCACCTCGATGCTGCCGGGCCCGTCGCTGGTCACCATGTTGATCACCCCGGGCGGGATGCCGGCACGCAGGGCCAGTTCGGCCGCGGCCAGGGCGGTCAGGGGCGTGAGCTCGGCCGGCTTGATCACGACCGGGCAGCCGGCGGCCAGGGCAGGGGCGACCTTGCGGGTGATCATGGCCAGTGGAAAGTTCCAGGGCGTGATCGCCGCACACACGCCGATGGGCTGGCGCAGCACCAGCAGGCGGCGGTTGTTGTCAAACTGGGGCAGGGTCTCGCCATTGATGCGTTTGGCCTCTTCGGCAAACCACTCCACAAAGCTCGCGCCGTAGGCGACCTCGCCCTTGGCCTCGGGCAGGGGCTTGCCCTGCTCGGCGGTCATGATGCAGCCCAGATCGTCCTGGTTGGCCATCAGCAGATCAAACCACTTGCGCATCAGGATGCTGCGTTCCTTGGCTGTTTTTGCGCGCCAGGCTGGCCACGCCGCGTTGGCCGCGGCAACGGCTTGTTCGGCGTGCGCTGGGCCGAGGTTGGCCACATCGGCGAGCTTGACCCCGGTGGCTGGGTCATGCACGTCGAACCGGGAGGCGCCCCGGACCCATTGCCCATTGATGAGGGCATCGGTCTTGAGCAGGCTGGGGTCTTTGAGCAGGGCCAGGGGGGAGGTTTTCATGTCCATGGTTCTGGGTCGGAGGAAAAGATAAACGGAAAGGTTAGCGCAATTTCTTGGGTTATGACATGTCGGGAGCCGGCTGACCCCAGGAATGACGCACCCGGGGCGATAATGCTGGGTTACGTTTGAACTGGCCGCTCAAGCGGCCTCGACTGCCAGCGTTTTCAAGAGATACCGCCATGCCTCAGTCCGTCATGAGTGTTGCCGACATTCGTAAGTCTTTCCTGGACTTTTTTGCCCAGCGCGGGCATACCGTGGTGGCTTCCAGCCCCCTGGTGCCCGGCAATGATCCGACCTTGATGTTCACCAACTCGGGGATGGTGCAGTTCAAGGATGTGTTTCTGGGCACCGACAAGCGTTCTTATGTGCGGGCCGCCTCGGTACAGGCCTGTCTGCGTGCGGGCGGCAAGCACAACGACCTGGAGAACGTGGGCTACACCGCCCGCCACCATACCTTCTTTGAAATGCTGGGCAACTGGTCTTTTGGCGACTACTTCAAGCGCGAGTCGCTCAAGTGGGCCTGGGAGTTGCTGACCGAGGTCTACAAGCTGCCCAAGGAGCGCCTGCTGGCCACCGTTTATCAGGAAGATGACGAGGCCTACGACATCTGGACAAAAGAGATTGGTCTGCCGCCCGAGCGAGTGATCCGTATTGGCGACAACAAGGGCGGCCGCTACAAGAGCGACAACTTCTGGATGATGGCTGATACCGGTCCGTGCGGTCCTTGCTCGGAGATTTTCTATGACCACGGCCCGCACATTCCTGGCGGCCCGCCCGGCAGCCCCGAGGAAGATGGCGACCGATTTATTGAGATCTGGAACAACGTCTTCATGCAGTTTGAGATGCATGAAGACGGCTCGGTCACGCCTCTGCCCGCGCCCTGCGTCGACACCGGCATGGGCCTGGAG
>JBILUT010000102.1:0-5856 GCA_044370875.1 Polaromonas sp.
CTGCTAGCACTGAAAAATCCGAGGAGCCCCAATCATGCAATGGCGTGGCAAAACCGCTCTCATCACCGGGGCCGGATCGGGTTTTGGTCTTGAACTGGCCCGCAGGGCTGCCCGGGAGGGCATGCGCCTGGTTCTGGTGGATGTGCAGCGAGATGCGCTGGAGCAGGCGGTGGCTGAGCACAAGGCCTCAGACATTCAGGTGCTGTCCTTTTGCTTGAGCGTGGCCGATGCCCCGGCCATGCAAGCCATGGCCGAGGCAGTACATCAGCAATGGGGAGCTCCGCACCTGCTGTTTAACAACGCAGGCGTTGGAGCGGGCGGGTTGATCTGGGAAAACTCGCTGGAGGACTGGCAGTGGGTGCTGGGCGTCAATCTGATGGGGGTGGTGCATGGCATTCGCTTGTTCACGCCGATGATGCTGGAGGCCGCCCGCAAGGATCCGGCCTGGCGCGGATATATCGTCAACACCGCGAGCATGGCCGGACTGGTCAACCCACCTAATATGGGGGTGTACAACGTGAGCAAGCATGCGGCGGTTTCGCTCACCGAAACCCTGCACCATGACCTGCAGTTGATGACCTCACAAATCGGGGTGTCGGTCCTGTGCCCTTTTTTCGTGGCCACCGGCATCAGCCGCAGCGAGCGCAATCGCCCGGGTTTTCGTGGCGAAATGACCGTCAGTCAGCAGGTCGGTGCCGCCATGATGGACAAGGCGGTACGCGCCGGCAAGGTGAGTGCGGCCGAGGTGGCTGCCAAGACCTTTGCGGCGATTGCCGATGGTCAGTTCTACATCTACAGCCATCCGCAGGCGCTTGCCTCTGTGCGTGAACGCATGCGCGATGTGCTGGAAAGCCGGCAACCGGCCGATCCGTTTGCAGGCCGGGCCGACATCCGCGAACATCTTCAGGCGGCCCTGCGCTCCGGGCTCAAGGCATCGCCTTAAAGCGGCAAGACTTGTTCAGGGTCGGGCCGCTCCAGCCATTGGGCCAGCTCATCGGCCAAGACTTGACTGGCGCGCGCCGCCTCGCTCCAGACCCGGATCCGCCCAGGCAGATCGTTGGCATAGCGGGTGAAATCCGTACGGTCGGGCAGCTTGCCATTGGGCAGCCCTTGCACCCAGGCGGGGTCGGGGGCCAGCAGCAGCATGCGATCTAAAAAGGGGGTGGCCTGGTGCCGCCAGCGCAGGGCCTTGTCCAGCCAGCCGGGTACCACCTGCTTTTGAAAGTGCGGGTACAGCACGATGCCGGGTCCGGGGCGCGGACTTTGATACGCCAAGTGCAGGTGATAGTCGGTGATGCCGCCATCCCAGTAAGCACCTCGCGGTGCACCGGCGATATGGGGCACGGCCCGCAGAGCAAACGGAATGGAGCAGCTGGCCTGCACCGCGCTCATGAAGTTCTCGGCGCTCAGCTCGAGCTGACGGGTGCGGTAGTCGCTGATGGCAAAGGGCAGCGTGTGCAATCGTCCGCTGGAGCTGGTGGAGAAAACCACCCGTTCAAGCCAGGCGTCGAGCAGACGGCGGTGCAGGGCGTTGCTCAGATAGGCGCCGGCGTAGCCCAGCGGCGTGAGCACAGGATGCTCGCGTGAGAGCAGACCAATGCCCCGGCTGGTCATCACATGCAAGCGGTAGCGGGGGTGCGACAGCACCTCTTGGATACGCCCGCCATAGAAGGCGTGCAGGCTGCGACCAAACTCTCGGCTGACCTGATCGGCACTCGGGCGCTTGCGGCCGGGTGGAAGCTCGTAGTGCTGTGCGATGTAGTCGTGCTCGAGTCGCTCGAAAGCGCTGACGCAGTCGTCCAGACAGGCGGTGGCCAGTCGCCAGGCCCCGATGGAGGCGCCCACCAGATCAACCGGGTGGGTGCTGCGCGCCAGCCAATCACCGAACAGGAAGCGATCAATCGGCCCAAGAATCAACCCCTTGGGGCCACCCGCTGCGCCGGGAATGGTTGCGATGTCTTGTGCTTGCAGTCCCTGGCTGCGGATGTGCGCCAGTGCCAGGGGGCCTGCGTAGAGCCGTAGGGCCTTCATGCCGGGTCGGTTCCGCCGTTGCTGGCCTGCCGCGGCTTGGCGAACGCAGCGGTCAGGGCGGTGTCGGTCGGCGCAACAAGAGAGGACATGAAGCAAAGGCAGATGGGCCGGGCCAGCGCCCGTCGGTGAGGGCGGCATTCTCCCACAGCGTTTTTTGGCCAGATCCGCACGCAAGCGGCCGACTCAGGGCCAGGCGGTATAGCTGGGCACCCGGCTACATCGACGCGTCGAGAAGGCCTTGGTAATCCTCGCGGCTGGCCAGGCGGGGATTCATCTTGTGGCAGTGGTCGGCCAGGGCACCCTCGATGATGCGGCCGAAATCAGTGGACTCGACTCCCATGGCCCCCAAACCGCTGGGCAGACCCAGCCGCGCATTGAGTTCACGAACTGCTTCGGCCAAGTCGTCGGCACTGCCCGAGCGCAGACCCACGGCCTGGGCCATGCGCGCCATGCGTTGCTCCTTTTGCACCGATTCGGCCCCCGCGTTAAAGCGAAGCACCGCGGGCAGGAACATGGCATTGAGCGTGCCATGGTGCAGCCTGGGATTGACGCCACCGAGACTGTGGCTGAGCGAGTGCACGCAGCCCAGCCCTTTCTGAAAGGCCATGGCCCCCTGCATCGAGGCGCTCATCATGTTGAGCCGGGCTTCGCGATCGTGCCCGTTGCGGGTCGCCCGCTCAATGTGACGCCAGGCGCGCTGCAGGCCGTCCAGGGCAATGCCATCGGCCGGCGGGTTGAATGGGGCGGCCATGAAGGTTTCCATGCAATGCGCAATCGCATCCATGCCGGTGGCGGCGGTAAGCAGGGGCGGCAAGCCCAGCGTGAGCTCGGGGTCGCACAGGGCTACGCGGGGCACGATATGCCAGGCGTGAAAACCGAGCTTGCGGCCATCGTCGAGAATCAGGATCGCGCCACGTGCGACCTCGCTACCGGTGCCAGCGGTGGTGGGAATGGCAATCAGCGGTGCGGCCCGGTCGGTTATTTTTGGCGAGCCGCCTTCGATGGTGGCATAGAGCTTGAGCGGCCCATCGTGGGTGGCGGCAATGGCCACTCCCTTGGCGCAGTCGATGGCCGAGCCACCGCCGAGTGCAATCAGACCGTCGCAGTGGTCCTGGCGGTAGATCTGCGCCGCAGCGCGTACCGCAGCTTCGGTGGGGTTGGACGGGGTTTGATCGAAGACGGATGCGGGGGTTTGGGCCAGCGCATCGAGCGCCTTTTGCAACAGCCCGGCTGCTTTCACACCCGGGTCGGTCACGATCAGCGGCCGGCTGATGCCCAGGCGCTGGCATTCGTCCTTGAGCAGGCGAAGGACGCCAAAATCAATCTGGACTTGGGTGATGTATTGGATGAGGGCCACGCGCATCTCCTGCAAAATCTGTTTTCATTCTCCGTCAAAATCCACCGCCGGCCTTTGACTGGGTCGGCCCCGGCAGCCCCATGACTGATTTCTCATCAACCGGACCGAGCGGCTTGCACCCGCAGGCGCGTCGCCTGATTGACAACATCCACCGGGCAGGTCGGCCGCCGATGCACGCCATGAGCGTGGCCGAGGCCAGAGCCTTCTATGAGGCCGGTGCACCCTTGCTGGATCTGCCGGTACCACAAGTTGCGCGCCTGGAGTCCCTGCAATTGATGGCTCGCGATGGCTACGCCATGGCAGCCCGGCTCTACGCCCCGGCCGATGTGGCGCGGCCACCGGTTCTTCTGTACCTGCACGGCGGGGGCTTTACCGTCGGCAGCCTCGACACCCACGATGTGTTGTGCCGACAGTTGTGCCTGTTGGGGCGCTGTGCGGTGGTGTCTCTGGATTACCGTCTGGCACCTGAACACCGCTTTCCGACGGCGGTGCACGATGCCTGGGATGCGCTGCAGCAGTTGGCCGAGCGAGGGGCGGCGCTCGGGCTCGACAGCGGGCGGCTGGCCGTTGGCGGCGATAGTGCCGGTGGCACCCTGGCCGCCGTCTGTGCGCTGATGGCCCGCGATGTCGGTCTGGCCTTGCGGCTGCAATTGCTGATCTACCCAGGCACCATCGCCTACCAGGATACCGAATCGCACCATCGCTATGCGCGGGGCTTTCTGCTCGATCGCGAGACCATTTCCTGGTTTTTCGATCACTACATCGAGGTCTCGCAGCGCAGCGATTGGCGTTTTTCACCGCGCAATGCGCCCGATCATGGGGGCGTTGCGCCGGCCTGGGTGGGCTTGGCCGAATGCGATCCGCTGGTCGATGAGGGCATTGCCTATGCGGACACCTTGCGCATGGCTGGGGTCGAGGTGGATCTTGAAATCTATCGCGGCATGATCCACGGCTTCATGACCATGGGCCGCGCGCTGACTGCAGCGCGGCAGGCGCATGCCGATGCCGGTCATGCCCTGCAGCGTGCGTGGGCCTGGCCCGATCGGTTGCACCGCTAAACTGACGCTCTGCTTAAGCCGCAGGTGCGGCCTTCTTATCGACCAGGGTCATCATGAAACGAGAAGATCTTCGCTTCTTTCATCGTCTGCGAGTGCGCTGGGCCGAGGTGGACATGCAGAAGATCGTCTTCAACGCGCACTACCTGATGTATCTGGACACCGCGATGGCCGATTACTGGCGCGCCCTGGCGCTGCCCTACGAAGAGGCCATGCATGAACTTGGCGGCGATCTGTATGTCAAGAAAGCCAGCATCGAGTACCACGGATCGGCTCGCTATGACGATGTGCTGGATGTGGGTCTCAAGTGTGTGCGGGTGGGCAATTCCTCGATTGAGTTTTTCGGGGCGATCTATCGTGGCGAGGATCTGTTGATTTCAGGACAACTGATCTACGTTTATGCCGATCCGGCGACCCAGACCTCGCGGCCGGTTCCCCAGGCCCTGCGCGACACCTTGCTCGGCTACGAGGCAGGCGAGGCGGTGGTGCAACTGCGCACCGGATCGTGGGCGCAACTGCAGGACGATGCGATGCGCGTGCGGATCGAAGTTTTTGTGGACGAGCAGCGCATTCCCCTGGACGTGGAGCGCGATCCCGCCGATGAGGCGTCCCTTCATCTGGTGGCCTACAACCGTGTGGGCCAGGCGGTGGCCACCGGTCGCTTGCTACCCGCGCAGTCGGGAACCGCTCGCATCGGCCGCATGGCCGTCAAGCGGGTGCTGCGTCGTGCCCAGCTGGGTTCAGACGTCCTGCAAGCGCTGATGGAGGCCGCGCGGGCTCGAGGCGACCGGCAAGTGTTGGTGCATGCGCAGCGCGTGGCCGAGGGCTTTTATGCCCGCAGTGGATTCGTGCCCCAGGGCGAGGGCTTTGAAGAGGCGGGGCTGCCGCATATCGAGATGGTGCGATCGCTCTGACTGCGATCCCTTCGGACACCCGGGGAAGCGGCGCGCGAGCCGCCCAGCAAGTGATTCAAGGTGGGCGACCGGATACGACCAGTGTCTCGCGACGACTTTGGCCCAGGGTGTGTGGATCCCAGCTACGCTCCTCCATCTGTGCCTGCCACGGGCCATCGCTTGGGGCATCGACCATCAGCAGGGTGCTGCTGCGCGTGCCGTAGCGTCCATCGGGAAAGAGCACCCGTGCGGATGACAGGGCTCGTTCAGTCTCGGTCGGTACGCCAGTGCGGGGCAGGGCGTCGTCGGGGGCCGGCTGGCGATCGCTCAAGGCGGTCCAGAGGCGTTCGCGCAGCGGCTCGGCCTGCGCGACCTCCTCCAGGGCCTGGGTCAACTGCTGCCGCAACTTGACCGTCTTGGGCCAAGGGGTGTCCAGAAAAGCGTTGGACAGGCCGTAGACGCCGGGCGACAAGGGCTGTTGCTGCCAATCCGCCTGCATCTGTTGCAAACCGGGGCGGCG
>JBILUT010000196.1:0-4010 GCA_044370875.1 Polaromonas sp.
CGAACGGCCCTTCAGTGCTGACGGAGGCCTGCGCTTGGTCAAGGGCAACCTGGGCCGTGCAGTGGTCAAGGTGTCGGCCATCGCTCCTGCCCACAGGAGGGTGCGTGCCCAGGCTCTGGTCTTCACCGACCAGAAGCAGCTCGAGCGTGCGTTTCGCGAGGGTCGTCTTGATCGAGACTTTGTGGCGGTGGTGCGCAATCAGGGCCCGAAGGCCAACGGCATGCCTGAACTGCACAAGCTCACTCCCTTGCTGGCGGTCTTGCAGGAGCGTGGTCACGCGGTCGCACTGGTCACCGATGGGCGCATGTCGGGTGCTTCGGGCAAGGTTCCTGCGGCGATTCATGTCTGCCCGGAGGCGGTTAGCGGTGGCGCCATAGCGCGGGTACGGGATGGCGACTGGATCACCCTAGACTGTGACCGTCAAGAGTTACTCTTGGAGGTCGATGACCGCGCGCTGGCCAGTCGCGAAGTTCAGGCGCCTGATCTGAGCGCTTATCAACGCGGGTCCGGCCGAGATCTGTTCGCGTTGTTCCGACAGCAGGTCAGTGCCGCCGAGGCGGGGGCCAGTCCCCTGCTGTCCCTCCTTTCAACCGATTCTCAGCTCTGAGTGCCCAGCCCTTCTTCGCCCGCCATGAACCTGCCCTCTTTTCAATCACGGATCATCCCGGTGGTCGTCATCACCGATGTTGCTCAGGCTGCGCCGCTGGCGCACGCCCTGCTTGAAGGTGGGATTGATGTGATCGAGATCACCCTGCGTCATGCTGCGGGGCTGCCAGCCATCGAGGCGGTGGCCCGCCAGGTGCCAGACATGCGGGTTGGAGCCGGGACGGTGACGCGGCCTCAGGAGATGAGGGCTGCTCGAGATGCGGGTGCTCAGTTTGCGCTTTCACCGGGGATGACAGACCATCTGGTGCAGGCCGCTCAAGACGTTCGCATGCCTTTCATACCGGGTGTGATGACGCCCGGCGAGGTCATGCGCGCCCGGGATTTTGGCTTTGGGTTGGTCAAGCTCTTTCCGGCCGCGCAGGCTGGAGGCACCGACATGCTCAAGGCTTTGTCCGGTCCTTTGCCCGACATGCGCTTTTGCCCCACCGGTGGGATTTCACGGGCTAATCTGGGGGACTATCTGGTGCTGCCCAATGTGGCCCTGGTCGGGGGATCCTGGCTTGCGCCGGTTCAACTGTTGACCGAGGGGCGCTGGGACGAGATTACCGCCAGGGCTCGCGAGGCACGCGGACAGGCCGATGCCGCTGTAGCGACGGGGGGCTGAAAAGCGGCGGCCGCCCTTACATCGTTAGGCTGCGCCAGATCAGAGGAGCAAAATCAGACAGCCCTAGGGTCGGGCGCTGGTGCAGCACCCGGCAGCCCAGCGCTTCGGTTTGTTCGGCGATGCGCAGTCCGCCCTGAACCACCAGGCGCAGTTCCCAACCGGCTCGACCCGGCACCTGACGAACCAGAGGGGCGCCCGCGAGCATCAGTGTTTGGGCCCAACCCAGCGCATCGTGCAGCAGGGCAGCCATGGCCGCGCTCTCATGGCGATCCATCAGGTCGGCAGAGGTGATGCCGTGGGCGGCCATCAGATCAGCGGGCAGGTATCGACGGCCTCGGCTGAGGTCAACGCTGAGGTCCTGCCAAAAATTGATCAGCTGCAGTGCGGTGCAAATTGCATCGCTGCACTCAAGGGCACGCTCTTCGTGGATGTCATAGAGGTGCAGCAGCAGCCGCCCGACCGGATTGGCCGAGCGCCGGCAGTAATCGAGCAGCTGAGCCTGGCTGTCATAGTGCTGCTGCACCACATCTTGTTCAAAGGCACTGAGCAGGTCTTCGAGCAGCGGCAGTGGCAGCCGAAAGTCGCGCAGCACAGGGGCCAGCGGTTCGAAGACGGACAACCAGCGCCCCGATCCGGCCTGACCATTTGCGCAGGCCGACAAATCGGCACGAAACTGCTTTAGATCCGCCAGTCGACCGGAGGCGCTGGCCTGGCCCTCATCGGCCAGATCGTCGGCCGTGCGGGCAAATCCGTAAATGGCACGAATGGCCGGCCGCAAGCGCGGCGGGCTCAGGATTGACGCCACTGGAAAGTTTTCGTAGTGGTCAACGCCGTGGTGAGGTAGGGCCATGAAGGGACATGCGTAAAGCCTGTTTCATCGATTGTCGTTGCTCCGGTTCTCTGGCAGGGGCTGCCTGGGCTCAAGCGCTTTCGGACAGGACTGACGGGCAACGGAGGATCGCTCGGTTGCTGCCGCTAAAATCTGCGGAGTCTGTGTCAGCGGGGGCAGCGGGTCGGACAGTTCGTCCGGCAGGCCGGTCCCCGTTTTGATTTACAGCGCGCGGGTGGCGAAATTGGTAGACGCACCAGGTTTAGGTCCTGACGCCAGCAATGGTGTGGGGGTTCGAGTCCCCCCCCGCGCACCATCGTCCGAGAGGTTCAGAAGAACGCCGGGGCTTGCCCTGGCCCTTCCCGGCGTGAAGGGGGACTTGTTCTCGTACTTCGATAGAATGTCGGGCTTTTCCTTTCGGCCCTGCTGACCTGTTGCGGCGACTGAAAGGGACCACCCCCCTTATGCCCCCGGTCGGGGCCATGTTGCTCAGATTGTCCCGACCGATTGCGAGAATTTTTGGAGTACATCATGGCCGTGACCGTAGAGACGCTGGACAAACTCGAGCGCAAGATCACCCTTAGCTTGCCGGTTGACACCATCCAGTCGGAGGTTCAAAGCCGACTCAAGCGCCTGGCCCGCACCGTCAAGATGGACGGTTTTAGGCCCGGCAAGGTGCCGATGAATGTGGTGGCCCAGCGTTATGGGTACTCGGTGCAATATGAAGTCATGAACGACAAGGTGGGCGAGGCCTTTAACGCCGCTGCCAATGAGGCGCGCTTGCGTGTGGCCGGTCAACCGCGCATCAGCGAAAAGGAAGGCGCGCCCGAGGGTCAGGTCCAGTTCGACGCCGTGTTTGAGGTGTACCCCGAGATCAAGATCGGTGACCTCTCGGCCGCCCAGATCGAACGGGTCAGTGCCGAGGTGACCGATGAGGCCATTGACCGCACCATCGACATCTTGCGCAAGCAGAGACGCAGCTTTGCCCAGCGCGCCCAGGACGCGGCGGCGCAGGAGGGCGATCGCGCCACCATCGATTTTGAGGGCAAGATTGACGGCGAGCCGTTTGCGGGCGGCAAGGCCAATGATTTCCAGTTCCTCATCGGCGAAGGCCAGATGCTCAAGGAATTTGAGGACGCGGTGCGTGGCATGAAGTCCGGCGAGAGCAAGACGTTCCCGCTGAATTTCCCGGCCGACTACCACGGCAAGGAAGTGGCGGGCAAGCAGGCTGACTTCCTGGTCACCGTCAAAAAGATTGAAGCTGCGCACCTGCCGGAGGTCAATGAGGCCTTTGCCAAGTCTTTGGGGATTGCCGATGGGACCGTTGACGCCCTGCGTGCCGACATTCGCAAGAACCTTGAGCGCGAGCTCAAGTTCCGGGTGGAAGCGCGCAACAAGACGGCCGTGATGGACGCCCTGGTGGCGCAGGCCGAACTCGATCTGCCCAAGTCGAGCGTACAGGCTGAGCTAGACCGTATGGTCGAAGGAGCTCGTGCCGATCTCAAGCAGCGCGGCGTTAAAGATGCCGACAAGGCCCCGATTCCGGAAGACCTGTTCCGGCCGCAGGCCGAAAAGCGGGTGCGTTTGGGTTTGGTGGTTGCCGATTTGGTGCGTGCCCATTCTTTGCATGCCAAGCCGGAGCAGATCAAGGCTCACATCGATGAACTCGCCGCCAGCTATGAAAAGCCCGATGAGGTGGTGCGCTGGTACATGAGCGACCGTCGTCGCTTGGCCGAGGTGGAAGCCGTGGTCATTGAGAGCAATGTCACCCAGTTCGTGCTTGGGAAGGCGCAGGTCAGCCAGAAGGCAGTCGCCTTCGATGAGCTGATGGGCCAATCCTGATCAGCTTTGCGTTTACCGCAGGGGGCTTGTGCCGATAGGTACAGGCCCCCTGCTGTTTTGGTTACAGTA
>JBILUT010000104.1:0-5788 GCA_044370875.1 Polaromonas sp.
TTTTTCGGCATGGGCAGCCGTGGGGGCAAACTTGGGCGGATCAAGCACGATCGCATCAAAGCGACGGCCCTGCTCGAGGAAGCGGCGCAAACTGGCGTTCACATCGGCATCAAGCATCTCGGTACGCGACTCGTCGAGGCCGTTGAGTCGTACGTTGGCACGCGCCTGATCGAGGGCCAGTGCCGACGAATCGATGGAGGTCACAAATCCTGCGCCGCCTGCGAGGGCTGCCACGGTAAAGCCACCGGTGTAGCTGAAGCAGTTGAGCACCTGGGCAAAACGACGCTGTCGGGTCCACTGATGAAACAGCTGCCGGTTGTCGCGCTGATCCAAGTAAAAACCGGTCTTGTGCCCACGCGCGATGTCCAGCCCAAGTCGCCAGCTGTGCTCGCGAATGACCAGGTCGCAAGGCCCTTGGCCCTCCAGCCAGCCACTGGCTTCGGGCAAGCCCTCAAGCGCGCGCACACTGCCATCGGATCTTTCATAGAGCTTGGCCAATCCGGTCTGGGCCAACAAGACCTTGCTGAGCAGCGTTTTGAAGCGCTCGGTGCCACAAGAGGTCATCTGCGCCACCAGGGTCTCGCCATAGCGATCGACGACCAGGCCCGGCAACCCGTCGGACTCTCCATGAACCAGGCGCACCGAGTCACTGTCGATGTGCCAGAGGGACCGCGCCTGAATGGCCTTGCGGATGCGCCCTGCGAAAAACTCGGCATCGATGCGCTCGGCCGAGTCAAAACTCCAGACCCGGGCCCGGATGCGTGATTTCGGGCTGTAGGCAGCCCAGGCCAGAAAAGCCCCCTCGTGGGACTCCACACGGACCGTCTCGCCGCTGTCAGCACCCCCCTTGGCCACGGCGCCGTCGAAGATCCAGGGATGACCCCGCAGCAAGGACTTTTCCTTGCCCGGTCGCAAGCGAATCACTTTCATGGGCGAATTGTCGCCTGCCCAAGCCGCAGCTTTGGCCCCCGAGGGCCCGGCTTAACCGCTCTGCTTTTTGGCCTGCGCCCGCGGATGGGCCGCATCGTAGACCTTGGCCAAATGCTGAAAATCCAGGCGGGTGTACACCTGCGTCGTACTGATGTTGGCATGACCCAGCAGTTCCTGCACCGCTCGAAGGTCGCCACTGGACTGCAGCACATGGCTGGCAAAAGAATGACGCAGCATGTGCGGATGCACAGGCGTCGCCAATCCGGCGGCCAGGGATCGGCGCTTGAGCCGAGCCTGCATCTGCCGAGCCGACAGCCGTCGGCCTTGGCGGGTGATGAAGAGCGCCGCACTGGGATCGGCACTGCCCTGCACCCAACGCTCCCGTACGACCAGCCAAGCCTGCAAGGCCTGCAGCGCGGGTCGGCCCACCGGCACGCTGCGGCGCTTGCCGCCCTTGCCCAGCACGTGGGCCTGAGCCTCTTGCAGATCGATCCAGCCCCGCGCCTGAGCATTGGCCAGGGCGTCAAGACCGGCCACCTCGCCAATGCGCAGGCCGCAGCCATAAAGCAGCTCTGTCAGGCACTGGTCGCGGGCCTGCAGATCGGGTGCTGCGCCGTCGTCGGCAAAGCTGGCCAGCTGCACCGCCTCCTCGACGCCCAGGGCCTTGGGCAGCGGCTTGGCCGGCTTGGGGGCCCGCACACTTTCCACAGGATTGCTGGCGATCAAATTCTCTCGGCCCAGCCATTTGTAGAAACCACGCCAGCCCGAAAGAATCAGGGCAATGCCCCTGGCACTGCGCCCGCGGCTGTGCATCTGGGCAACCCAGCGCCGGAGGTGGTGTGGCAAGACCTGCTCCAGGGCGAGTCCCTCAGCTGAGGCCAGCTGCTGGAGCTTGTTCAGGTCTTCGGCATACAGGATCTGGGTTCGCTGCGCCAAACGCTTTTGCACCCGAACATAGTCAAGGTACTTGTCTACCAGAGATTGCGAGGGCCCGTTAGCCGACTGCCTCGCCTGCGCAGTCATGGAGATCAGTCTGCGCGGGCAGCGGGCAGGTCCGCCCGCAACCGCGACAAGGCAGCGCTGGCCAGCTCGCCGATGCGCTGCAGAAAGTCGGTAGCCATGTCACTCTGGAAGCGATCGCGGTCCGAGGAGGCCAGCACCAAAGCGCCAAAGGCCTGCGGCGCCGCGCCCGGACGCAGCGCAATGACAGACATCGATTGCACGCTGGACGGGTCGGCCAGCCAACGCACTGGATCCATACCCGTGTTGGGGCCGCAGTAAGGACGGCTCAGGGAAGACACAAAAGCCCGCACCTCCTCGCCGACGCCCTGGGCAAAGGCCTGCTGCGCATGCGCTGCATCAACCCCCCAGACCCGAATCGCCGCCTGAGGAATCAGGAATTGCTTTTGCAGCTCGGCGGCAATGACCGCAGGCATGTCTTGCGGCTGAGCCACCAACAGCAGCTGCCGCATCCAGTTTTGCATCTTGTCGGCGATGGTGCTGTTGTCCTGGCCATGACGGACCATCTCGATGACGCGCTGCTCCAAGGCTTTGATCTTCTCGCGCAGCAACTGCGCCTGACGCTCTTGCAGGCTCACCGCGCGCTGACCATGCCCGCTGGAGAGTTGAACCGCAGCCAGCAAGGCCGCATGACGCTCAAAAAAGTCCGGCGTGTTGACCAGAAAGTTGGCGATTTCCTCTTCGGTGATTGGGTGCACGGCGGCAGATTCTGGATTGTTCATGGGCCGTGATTGTCTTCGGTTTGCATGCAGCGTCCAAGGCCCGGCGACGGACTTTTGAGGCCTTCGGCCGATCTCACAGCTGATCGGGCAGCTCAATCTCGCCCTCGAAAACCCGGGTGGCCGGTCCACTCATGAAGACCGATGCAGCCGGCTCACGCAGCCCTTGCCACTCGATTTGCAAGGGCCCGCCGTGGGTCTGCACCTCAACCACCGGATCCAGCAGGCCCTGCGCCATGCCCGCCACCGCTGCCGCGCAGGCCCCGGTTCCGCAGGCCAGGGTTTCACCGGCTCCGCGCTCATAGACGCGCAAGCGCAGTCGGTCCCGGCCGATGATCTGCGCAAATCCAGCGTTGACGCGCTGGGTAAAGCGCGGATGGGCTTCGATCTGGGGACCCCACTGCAGCACGGGGGCCGAATCGACATCATCGACCCACAACACCGCATGGGGGTTGCCCATCGACAACACCGCCAACTCGGGGCGACCCAACGGACCCAGGTCCAGGGGCCAGAGCTGAGAGGACCCGGCTGACCGAGGCTGCAAACCGGAAGTATCAAAGGGCACGCTCGATGGGTCAAACACCGGGCATCCCATGTCTACCCGCACCCGTCCGTCAGGGAGCAGATGCAGGTCAAGCAAACGGTTCACGGTCTGCACCCGCACCGTGGTGCGATCGGTCAGGCCGCGGTCATGGACAAACCGCACAAAGCATCGGGCTCCATTGCCACAGTGCTCGACCTCGCCGCCATCGGCGTTGTGGATGACGTAGCTGAAGTCAACCCCCTGGGCACCTGGCGCTGGCGCGCGCACGCTCAGGATTTGGTCGGCACCCACCCCGAAATGCCGATCGGCCAGACGCCGGTAGTGCGCGGGCGTCAAACCGAACACGCCGCGGGTCTCATCGAGCACGACGAAATCGTTGCCGGCTCCCTGCATTTTGGTAAAGGCGATCCGCATGGGGCGATTATCCTGCGTGACAGTCCGGGGCGGCGAGCCGAGCCGGGGTGGCTTACCATGAGCCCCCTCCTCATGGAGCGCTCACGATGCCACGCCCGTCGCAACTGATTCATCCCCAACGCGAGCCCGCTGCGCTCAAAGCGGCAGCCACGGTGCTGCTGCTGCGCCAGTCTGCACAGGGGCTAGAGGTTCTCATGACCCGGCGGTCGCAGCAGGCCAGCTTTGCGCCCGGGGCTTTCGTGTTTCCCGGTGGTGGCATCGACCCGCTCGATGGCAGCGCGCAAGTGCATGCACGCTGCAGCAAGCGCCCCGACCAGGATGCCCAGGCCATGACCCAAGCGCTGGCCGCCATCCGCGAAAGTTTCGAGGAACTGGGCATTTTGCTGGCGCGCCGTCCTGACGGAGGGCATGCCCAAGCCAGCGATATCCAGGCCCTGGACCGGCAGCAGCCCTTCTTTGCGCAATGCCAGGCCCTGGGCCTGGTACCGGCGGCCGACGAGGTCTGGCAGTTGGCGCACTGGATCACCGACCGCGACATGCCCAAGCGCTTTGATGTGCCCTTCCTGATCGCCCGCATGCCCGAGGGTCAGGAGCCTGTGGCTGACGAAAGCGAGCAGTTCGAACCGGTGTGGGTGCGCCCCGCCGATGCCCTGGCCCGACAACAGGCCGGCCATATGTTCATGATTTTTCCGACCATCCGCACCCTGCAACGTCTGCAGAGCTATGCCAGCGTCGAGGCCGTGCTGCAGGCCTGCGCAAACGGCCCCCTGTGGACTTCTTGCCCACGCGCCGGACTGCTCGAGGGTCGACAAGCGCGGTACATGGAACACGAGTCACCCTATGGCGAACTCGAATTGACCTGCCCCGATGGGCAAATCGTGCACACGCTGGACTGGCAAACCGAGCGGCCAGTGGCGCTGCTCAAGAACGTCATGCGCCTGACCGCGCCCAACCCGGGCGTGATGACCGGACCGGGCACCAACAGCTATCTGGTGGGCGACGCGCAGACCGGCTACATCTGCATTGATCCGGGACCCGGCGATGCGCAACACCTTCAGACGCTTTGGCAAGCTGCGGGTGGGGATATCCGAGCCATCGTCTGCACCCACTCCCACCCCGATCACTCGCCTGGTGCACGGCCGCTGCAAGCGCTGTGCGACCAGCAACCCCCGATTCTTGGCCTGGCTTCGTTGCCCACCGCCCGCGCGGCCAGCGAATTCACACCCGACCGGGCACTGGCCCGCGAAGAATCTCTGGTCTTGGGCCATGGCCCTCACACGCACACCCTACGCGCCCTGCATACACCGGGCCATGCCGCCAATCATCTGTGCCTGGTGCTCGAAGAAGACGGCCTGCTGTTTTCAGGTGACCATATCCTCAATGGCAGCACCACCGTAGTCGACCCGCCCGACGGCAATATGAACGACTATTTGGATTCGCTCGACCTGCTGGCACGGGCCTGCGCCGAGCATGGCATCACCCACATCCTGCCAGCCCACGGCTATGTGCTGGGCGACGCGCCCGGCGCCATTGCGCGCCTGAAGGCCCACCGCCTGCAGCGCGAAGCCAAGGTGCTCAAGGCCATGCAAGCCCAACCTAAGGGAAGCATGGACGACTGGGTGAAAGTGGCCTACGACGATGTCGATCCGCGCATCTGGCCGGTGGCCAAACGCTCGCTGCTGGCCCATGTCGAGCGCATCCAGAGCCTGGGCGGCTTTAATCTGTAGGCCCTCAAGATGCGCCGAAGGTCAAGGCTCAGGGGAGCAGGCGCACCAGATGATCGGGCGTGGCGCCGTGCACCGATCGCAGGGCGACGGCGCCGTCGAGCGTGACCAGGCGCCCCTGATGGTGAACCGCCAGCGCCAGCAGATAGGCGTCGGTGAGCTGTCGATGCCCCAGCAGATGGGCCGGGTTGAGTAGGCCTGGCTGCAGCAGGCTCAGCGCGTCCGGCCAAAAATGATGGTGCGCGCCGGCGCACAGGACGCGCAACTGTTCGAGCACCCGTACCACGGGCCGTGCGCCCGGATAAGAGGGTGCGCTCATGATGCGCAGCGCCCCGTTTTGCGTCAACGGACAACTGGCCCAGCCGGCTGCGGCATGCGCCACAAACCATCGCGCCGCATGCTCGTGGTGCTCGTGTCGGCCGTCGCACAGAGCGATC
>JBILUT010000105.1:0-5779 GCA_044370875.1 Polaromonas sp.
TGCTGGAAGTAGGTGAACTGGGTCACCTCCATGCCGTTGAGCCAGACCTCCCACCCCAGGCCCCAGGCGCCGAGGGTCGGGTTTTCCCAATCGTCCTCGACAAAACGGATATCGTTTTTCTTCAGGTCAAAGCCCAGCGCTTGCAGCGAGCCGAGGTAGAGCTCCAAGATGTTGGCCGGCGCGGGTTTGAGCACCACCTGATACTGGTAGTAGTGCTGAAGGCGATTTGGGTTCTCGCCATAGCGGCCGTCCTTGGGCCGACGGCTGGGCTGCACATACGCGGCTTTCCAGGGCTCGGGGCCGATGGCCCGCAAAAAGGTGGCGGTGTGACTGGTGCCCGCTCCAACCTCCATGTCATAGGGCTGCAACAGGGCGCAGCCCTGCGCGTCCCAGTAGGCCTGCAGCTGGAGGATGATTTGCTGAAAGGTAAGCATGGTGGGCGACAGGCAGATGGTGGTGCAGCCCCAAGCAGCCGGGCAAGGCCCGCCGAGGCAAACCGGGCATTTTACTGAGGGCGCCTCTGACCACGCTGGGCCGACCGCCACAGCGTAGCGGGAAATTCAGATATCCTTAGGCGCCTCGCAACTACCGAACACCCTAGTGTCCGACACCCCCGCCAGGCCCACGCGGCCTGAAGACAAGCGTGGCTTCCTCCAAAAGCTGGTCGAGATGATCCATCCCGGCCCCGATTCCAAAGCCGAACTGATCGAAACCCTGGTCGAGGCCGAAGAAAACGCCATCATCGGCCCGCAGAGTCGAGAGATGCTCGAAGGCGTGCTGCGCATGGCCGACCTGACCGCTGGCGATGTGATGGTGGCGGCCCCCCGGATGGACCTGATCGACATCGATGCCCCCTACGAGGAGCTGCTGCACCTGGTGATCGAGACGGCGCATTCGCGGTTTCCGGTTTTTGAGGGAGAAAAAGAAAACATCATTGGCATTTTGCTGGCCAAAGACCTGCTCAAACTGCAGCGGGCCCCAGAACTCAATATCCGGACCTTGCTGCGCCCTGCCGTCTTTGTGCCTGAGAGCAAGGGCCTGAACGAACTGCTGCGCGACTTCAGAGGCAACCGCAATCACCTGGCCATGGTCATCGACGAATTCGGCCGTCTGGCCGGCCTGATCACCATCGAGGATGTGCTCGAGCAGATCGTCGGCGACATCGAGGACGAATTCGACAGCGCTGACGACGAGGGCGACATCTTTGCGCTGCCCGATGGCAGCTACCGGGTCAACGGCGACACCGCGATCGAGCGAATCAACGAAGCCTTCGGTTTGCAATTGCCCGAGGGCGATTTCGACACCATCGGGGGGCTGGTCGCGCACGAACTCGGTCATGTGCCCAAACGGGGAGAGACCTTCAGCCTGGGCGGACTGCAATGGACGGCGCAGCTGACCCGGGGTGGCGCGGTGCGCAGGTTCCGGGTCTTGCGCAAGGCCTGAGCCAGCGCCCACGGCCATGAGGACAGCGCCCACCGCAGGCCCCAGGCCTATCGCCGCGGCTGCGCTGATGCTGCTGGCCGGGTTGACCCATGCCCTGAGCATGGCCTGGCCGCTGCCCGGGCCGTGGGCCGAGGGCGAACCGGTGGCGCTGCTGCAGGTGCTGGCCATGCTGACCCTGGTCGCGGTGCTGGAGCGCTGCACCAGCGCGAGACAGGCAGCCCTGATGGGCGCTTGCTTTGCCGTCGCCATGTTGGCCGCCACCTTCTGGTGGCTGTTCATCTCGATGCACACCTACGGCGGTTTGGCGGCCCCGCTGGCCGCCTTGGCCGTGGTCGCCCTGGCTGCCGCCCTGGGTCTGTATTACGTGGCGGCGGCGGCCCTGTATCGGCGCTTGCGACCCGCAGCTCTGGCCGCACGCGTACTGCTTTGGGCTGGCCTTTGGCTGGCCGCCGAACTGGCACGGGTGGTGGTGTTTACAGGATTTCCCTGGGGACAGTCAGGCTATGCCCATGTCGATGGTTGGGCCCAAACGCTGGCCGGCTGGATTGGCGTGCATGGCCTGAGCTGGCTCTGCGCTGCCGTCGCCGCGGCCTTGGCTCTGTGGCTTTTCCCGGCGCAGGGTCCACGGCGTATCGCGCCCGCCATCGCCCTGGGGGCTCTGGCTGTGGCACTGGCCTATCTGCCGCATCAACCGCAAACACAGACACCGCGCCCGCCGCTGACGCTGAGCCTGGTGCAAGGCAACATCGCGCAAGACGAGAAATTCATTCCTGGCTCCGGCGTGGCGCAAGCGCTCGATTTTTACGGGCAAAAGCTCAGGCAAGCCCCCGGCTCGCTGGTGGTCCTGCCCGAGACCGCCATACCGCTGTTGCCCGAACAACTTGCGCCGGATTACTGGGCGCAGCTGATCGCACCGTTCTCACGGGGCGATCGCGCCGCCCTGATCGGCATTCCCCTGGGTTCCTTCAGCCAGGGCTACACCAATTCGGTGATCGGTCTCAAACCAGGATTGACCGAGCCCTATCGTTACGACAAGCACCATTTGGTGCCTTTCGGCGAATTCATCCCGCCGCTGTTTCGATGGTTTGTCGAGCTGATGAATATTCCGCTGGGCGACTTCCGGCGCGGCGGCTTGGGCCAGGCCTCGTTTGAATGGCAGGGCGAGCGACTGGCCCCCAACATCTGCTACGAAGACCTGTTTGGCGAGGAGCTGGGGGCTCGCTTTGTCGATCCCGATCGCGCGCCCACCATCTTCGTCAATGTCAGCAACATCGCCTGGTTCGGGCATACCGTCGCGATCGACCAGCATTTGCACATCTCGCGCATGCGTGCCCTCGAGTTTGGCCGACCCATGGTGCGTGCCACCAACACCGGCGCCACCACCTTCATCGATGCCCAGGGGCGGGTTGTGGCCATGCTGCCGCCCCATACGAGGGGTACGCTGGAGGCGCAGGTGCAGGGTGCCGAAGGGCTGACCGTCTATGCGCGTCTGGTGTCAACCTGGGGCCTGGGGCCGGCCTACGCATGGGTGCTCATCAGCCTGCTGGCTGCGTTGGTCTGGCCCGGCCGGCGCTCCACCTCGGGACCGTCACAATCAAAGCACCATGAATGAGCCTCTGCCCCCAGGCGTGCGCGTGATCGAACGCGGCTGGCTGTCTGCGAACCTCGTGCTGATTGATGGCCGCCATCGGGCGGTGGTCGATACCGGCTATGTCAGTCATGAGGCACAGACCGTGGCACTGGTAGAAGCTGCCTTTGGCGCGAAAGGCCCCGATCTGCTGCTCAACACCCACCTGCACAGCGATCATTGTGGCGGCAACGCCGCCCTGCAAGCGCGCTTTCCGAGGCTGCCGACGCTGGTTCCACCCGGCCTGGCCGACGCAGTCCGCACCTGGGACACCCAGGCCCTGACCTACGCGCCGACCGGCCAGCGCTGCCCACGCTTTGACCTGAGCGGTCTGTTGCAGCCCGGCGAGCAGATTGATCTGGGGGACCGTCCCTGGCAGATTCATGCCGCGCCCGGCCACGACACCCACAGCGTGATCCTGTTCGAGCCGCAAAGCCGCACCTTGATATCGGCTGACGCCTTGTGGGAAAACGGCTTCGGGGTGGTCTTTCCGGAAATTGAGGGCGAGGACGCCTTCAGTGCCGTCGGGGCGACGCTGGATCTGATTGAATCGCTACGCCCTGCCACCGTGATCCCAGGGCACGGCGCCGTGTTTGCCTACCGCCCCGACGTGATGGATCGATCCAGGCGCAGGCTCGATGCGTTCGTGCGGGACCCGCTGCGCCATGCGCGACATGCAGCCAAAGTGTTGCTCAAGTTCAAGTTGCTGGAAGTGCAAAGACAGCCCCTGGCAGATTTTCTGCATTGGGCCGGTCAGACCGAGTACCTGTGCATCTTGCAGCAGCGCTGGCACCCAGATCAGTCCCTGGCGGGGTGGATCGGCACCCTGCTGTCCGAGCTGCAAGAGGCCGAGGCAGCAACGCTGCAAGAGGGCTGGGTGCTCAACCGCTAGGCTTTAGCGCTGCAGCGCGGCCACCCCATCGCGCCAGGGTGACCTTTTTTCCAATCAGTTGGCAAACGCTGCAATGCCGGTAATGGCACGGCCCAGAATCAGGGCGTGAATGTCATGGGTGCCCTCGTAGGTGTTGACCACCTCCAGGTTCACCAGATGACGCGCCACGCCGTATTCGTCGCTGATGCCGTTGCCGCCCATCATGTCGCGTGCGGTGCGGGCAATGTCCAGCGCCTTGCCGCAACTGTTGCGCTTGAGGATGGAGGTGATCTCGACCGAGGCCGTGCCCTCGTCCTTCATGCGGCCCAGGCGCAGACAGCCTTGCAGGCCCAGGCTGATCTCGGTGACCATGTCAGCGAGCTTTTTCTGGATCAGCTGGTTGGCCGCCAGCGGCCGGCCAAATTGCTGGCGGTCCATGACGTACTGACGCGCCCGGTGGTAGCAGTCCTCGGCCGCACCCAGGGCGCCCCAGGCGATGCCGTAACGGGCGCTGTTGAGACAGGTGAACGGGCCCTTGAGGCCGCGCACCTCGGGGAAGGCGTTTTCCTCGGGGCAAAACACCTCATCCATGACGATCTCGCCGGTGATGGAAGCGCGCAAGCCCACCTTGCCATGCACCGCCGGGGCCGACAGACCCTTCCAGCCTTTTTCCAAGATGAAGCCGCGAATCTGGCCGCCATCGTCTTTGGCCCACACCACAAACACATCGGCGATGGGGCTGTTACTGATCCACATCTTGGAGCCGCTGATGCTGTAGCCCCCGTCGACCTTGCGGGCGCGCGTGATCATGCTGCCGGGGTCCGAGCCATGGTTGGGCTCGGTCAAGCCAAAGCAACCCACCGATTCGCCGGTGGCCAGCTTGGGCAGGTACTTGCGCTTCTGCACCTCGGTGCCAAACTCAGAGATAGGCAACATCACCAGCGAAGACTGCACGCTCATCATGGAGCGGTAGCCCGAATCAACGCGTTCGACCTCGCGGGCGACCAGGCCGTAGCAAACGTAGTTCAGGCCAGCACCACCGTACTGCTCGGGGATGGTGGGACCGAGCAGGCCCAGTTCACCCATCTCGTTGAAGATGGCACGGTCGGTTTGCTCGTTGCGAAAGGCCATCTGCACCCTGGGCAGGAGCCTTTCCTGGCAATAGGCGTGTGCCGCTTCGCGCACCTGGCGCTCCTCGGCGGTGAGCTGTTCGTCAAGATGGAAGGGGTCAGACCAGGAAAAAGACGCTTTGGGCACAGAAAGCTCCTTGCGAGACAACAAAAGACTGTCGCTAAACGACCAACAGGCAGAGCATAGCGCCAGCGCTCAAAGGATGCCGTGCGCGGCCATCATGTCCGAGTGCGCCGTGCGCTCTGTAGGGCTATTGTTCTATTCATAGAACAAAGTCCAGCCTCAGTCGGGGACAACGGCCGTGACCTCGATCTCGACTTTGGCCCGGTCCTCGATCAGCGCACTGACTTCAACCGCCGTCATGGCAATGCTAAAACTACCGATAGTCGCCCGGAAGATCCGGCCGATTTCAGCCGAGGCGGCCAGGTATTCGCGCTTGCTGGTCACATACCAGGTCATCCGCACGATGTGCTGTGGCGCCGCACCGCCCTCGCGCAGAACCGCCACCACATTGTCCAGCGCCTGCTGCACCTGGGCGGCCATATCGTCGGTGTGAAACACGCCTTGCGCGTCCCAGCCCACCATGCCGGCCACAAACACCATGCGTCCGCTTGCTGACACACCATTGGCATAGCCCTTGGGCCGCGGCCAGCCGGGGGGAAGAAGCACCTGCATCGAATCTCTCCTGGTTCAATCAGCTTAGAGGG
>JBILUT010000106.1:0-5717 GCA_044370875.1 Polaromonas sp.
GGCCTTGGGTGATACCGTGCGCCAGGCTCAGCAGCGCGCCTATGCCGTGGTCGATCAGATTGCGTTCGATGGCATGCAATGCCGCCGGGATATCGGCCACCGGGCGATCAAGGCCTGAGGACGAATTTATGCATCAAGCTGCTGGCCCATTTTCCCTTCAATTCAGGGGCAGCGCCTTGGCCCGTTGGATCCTCGGGCTGTTTGGATGGCGCCTTCACTTTCAAGGTTTGCCGGGACTGCATGGGGTGATCGTCGTCTATCCGCATACGTCCAATTGGGACTTCATGGTGGGGTTGCTGGCCAAATGGGGCATGGGCATCGAAGCCAAGTTTTGGGGCAAGCACACCCTGTTTCGGGTCCCGATGTTTGGCACTTGGTTGCGGTGGCTCGGTGGCGTTCCGATCGATCGGTCAGCATCTCGGGGTGTGGTTGACCAAATGGTCGAACTTTTTGAGCGCAAGCGTGAGGCGGGCGAGTATTTTTGGCTGGCTCTGGCACCCGAGGGTACCCGCAGTTGGCGGCCCGCCTGGCGCAGCGGCTTTTATCGTGTGGCGGTTGGCGCTCGGGTGCCCCTGATGGTCGCGGCCCTGGACTATGGCCGCAAAGAGGTTCGTGTCGTGGATTTAATCGAGCTCAGTGGCAGTGAGGCCCAAGACATGCTGAGGATTGCGCGTATTTTGGAGGGGTGCCGGGGTCTGCGAGCCGATCAAGCTGCGCCGATCCGCTTGGAAGGTGGCAAGGAGGGATCATGAGTAGCCTGGATGTTCACGAGGCCCGCAGCTTTTTTACGGATCTTCAGCAGCGCATCATGCGCGAGGTGGTCCGTCTCGACGGCAAGCAGCCCGAGCGTGATCCTTGGCACAAGGAGCCCGGCGATATGCTGCAGGGCGACGGCTTGACGATGATCGTGGAAGACGGGCCGGTCTTTGAGCGCGCCGGTTGCGGCTTCTCCCATGTGAAGGGACCGCGTCTGCCGCCTTCGGCCACTCAGCATCGCCCTGAACTTGCCGGTGCGCCTTTTGAGGCCCTGGGGGTCTCGTTGGTCTTTCACCCGCGTAACCCCTATGTGCCAACCGTGCACATGAATGTCCGCATGATCATGGCCCGGCCTCAGACCGGCGAGATGGTGGCGTGGTTCGGCGGCGGTATGGACCTGACACCGTATTACGCTTTTGACCAGGATGCGGTTCATTTTCATGGGCAGTGCAAGCAGGCGCTCGACCCTTTTGGCAGCGACAAATACCCGCGGTTCAAGAAATGGTGCGATGAGTATTTCTTTCTAAAGCACCGTGGCGAACCACGCGGCATAGGCGGCGTTTTCTTTGATGACTTCAATGAACTGGGCATGCGGCGCAGCTTCGAAATGATGAATGCGGTAGCCAACAATTTCCTGCCTGCCTATATGCCGATTGCCGAGCGACGGATATCGACCCCCTATGGCGAACGAGAGCGTCAATTTCAGCTTTATCGGCGCGGGCGCTATGTTGAATTTAATCTGGTCTGGGACCGGGGGACGCACTTCGGCCTGCAGTCTGGCGGCCGCACGGAATCTATCTTGCTGTCGATGCCGCTTAACTGCAGCTGGTCCTACCGACGCGAGGACCCGCCTGATTCGCCTGAAGGGCGCCTGTTGCGCGACTTTCTGGTCGCCAAGGATTGGGTTTGAACCGAGCCGCCAGGCGTATCGGACTTCTGGGCGGGGCCTTTGATCCGCCTCACAACGCCCATCTGGCAGTAGCAAGAGCCGCCCTGGATCAGTTGGACTTGGATGAACTGCGAGTCATCCCGACCGGTCTGGCCTGGCACAAGAGCCGCGCCTTGACCCCACCAGATCACAGGCTGGCCATGGTCCGGCTGGCTTTCGCGGGCCTGCCGCGGGTACTGATTGATGACCGTGAATTGCGCAGGTCCGGACCGACATACACCATCGACACTGTCGAGGCGCTTCGTTCAGAGCATCCGCAGGCCGAGCTTTACCTGATCATCGGGGGCGATCAGTGGGCATCACTGACCACCTGGCGACGCTGGCAGGAGCTCGTGCAATTGGTTCATCTGTGCGTAGCCGACCGGCCGGATTTGGCTCAGTCTGGCCCCACGCGTGGACCGGATGATCGATCGGTGATACACCTTCAGGTGACGCCGATGCCCCTGAGTGCGACCGACTTGCGTGAGCATCTGGCTGCGGGCCGGCCGATTGCACAGCGTTCTGGCGACTTGCCAGAAGCGGTGGCGCGTTATATTTCGGAGCATCACTTGTATGTTCACTCCTAATTTCAATTTCTTTTCAAACCGGCTCGCTACCGGATCTCAGGCATGACCGATACACAAGCCACTGCCGTTCGCCGTAACGTGACCAAGCTTCAGAAAGCCATCATTGAGGGCCTGGAGGATGTGAAGGCGCAGGACATTCAAGTCTTTGACACCGAGCACCTGACATCGCTCTTCGAGCGCGTGATCGTTGCATCCGGTACGTCCAATCGGCAGACCAAGGCTTTGGCGGCCAGTGTGCGTGATGCGGTACGGACGGCTGGTTTTGATAAGCCCCGCATCGAAGGGGAGGACAACGGCGAGTGGATCATTGTGGACTGTGGTGTTGCCGTTGTGCACATCATGCAACCGTCCATCAGGCAGTACTACCACCTTGAGGAATTGTGGGGCGAAAAACCGGTGAGGTCGCGCGCGGCTAAAGCGCCCAAGTCATCGGCTCCGAGAGCCAAGATGGGGGTGGCTGATGCTGAGCCCGCACAACGGCCCAAGGCTGCGCCCCGGAAGCGCCCGGCCAAGGCGGCCGATCCTGCGACTGCACGAGTGCCGGCCTCTGGCGGTAAACGTGCCGCAACGGGCTCGACCGCAAAGCGCGCGAGCCAGATTGCCGTGAAGGGCAGCACTGCAGCGAAGAAACGCGCTTCAACCAAGACCGCGGCTGGAAAGCCGGTACGGAAGACGGGCGCTAGCAAGGCATGAGGCTGCAGATCGTGGCCGTGGGCCACAAGCTGCCGGACTGGGCCCAGACTGCCTGCGAGGACTACCTCAAGCGTTTCCCGCCGGACTGTCGGGTCGATGTCAAGCCGGTGCGGGCGGAGGTGCGTAGCGGCAAGCCGGTGGCAGCCTTGCTCAGTGCTGAATGCGAGCGCATCAGCGCGGCTATCGGCAAAGGCAGCCGGGTGATCGCCCTGGATGAGCGGGGGGCGGCCCTCTCTACCCTTGATTTGGCCAGGCGTATGCAGGATTGGCAGCGTGATGGATGCGATGTCGCTTTTTTGATTGGCGGGGCGGACGGCTTGGATCCGGGCCTCAAGCAGACGGCCCACGAGCGCATCCGTTTGTCTGAACTGACCTTGCCGCATGCTTTGGTGCGGGTTTTGCTGCTGGAGCAGCTCTACCGGGCCTGGAGTATCAACACCAACCACCCATATCACCGCGCATGATCTACTTGGCCTCGCAAAGTCCCCGGCGGGCGCAATTGCTCGAGCAACTCGGGGTGACCTTCAAGCCCTTGCTGCCCGATCCGCAGGAGGATGCAGAAGCGCTAGAGGTCGTACTCGGTCGCGAGTCGGCAGCAGCTTATGTGCAGCGTGTAACCGGGCTCAAGCTCGATGCGGCCGTGGCTCGCAGGCGGCGTCTGAGCTTGCCGCCAGCGCCAATTCTCTGCGCCGATACCACCGTGGCGATCGGGCGACTGATTTTGGGTAAGCCGGCCGACGCGGCGCAGGCCAAGGACATGCTCGCCAGCTTGTCAGGTCGAACACACCGCGTACTGACCGCCGTGGCGGTGCAGAGCGGGAGGCAACGTCTGCAGGCTTTGAGTGTGTCCAGCGTCACCTTTGACCACCTGTCGCCGACCCAGATCAGGGACTATGTGAACAGCGGCGAAGCGCTGGGTAAAGCCGGTGCCTATGCGATCCAGGGGCGCGCAGCTGCCTTTGTTGCACGCATTGATGGCAGTTACTCTGGCATCATGGGACTACCGCTCAGAGAGACCGCGTCGCTCTTGACGAGCCTGCGGGCGCATCGGCGCTGAAAACTCAAGATCCGGCATCGTTGGGTCCGAGCGCTACAAGCACACAAGGGAATAAAAGCCATGCCGCAAGATGTCCTGATTAACTGGTCGCCCCAGGAAACCCGAGTGGCCGTGATCGAGCAGGGGGCGGTGCAGGAACTGCACGTGGAGCGGGCCTTGGAGCGGGGGCTGGTCGGTAATATTTACCTGGGCAAGGTGGCGCGAGTTTTGCCCGGTATGCAGTCAGCCTTCATAGACATCGGCCTGGAGCGGGCCGGCTTCTTGCACGTCGGTGATTTGCTCAGCAGCATCTCCAGCCGACACGCAGAAAATGATGTCGGTTCGGGCGATTGCGGCCTGCCGATTGAGAAGCAGATTTTTGAGGGGCAGGCCCTGATGGTTCAGGTGCTCAAAGACCCAATTGGCACCAAGGGAGCCCGCCTGAGCGCTCAGGTGAGCATCGCCGGGCGCTTGCTTGTGTACCTGCCCCAGGATCGGCATATTGGCGTATCCCAAAAAATTCCTCCGCAGCAGCGTGAGCAATTGCGGCAGCGCCTGCACGCCCTGGCTGGTGATGCGGGCGGTTTTATCTTGCGCACCAATGCTGAGGAAGCCAGCGACAGTGAGTTGGCTGAAGATATCGCCTATCTTTGCAAGACCTGGGCGCAGATTCGAGAGCGGGCCCTTCGCAGGCCGCCTGCATCCTTGCTGTATCAAGATCTAACGCTGATGCAGCGGGTTCTCCGTGACATTGCATCGCAGGAGACGCAATCTATCAGGATCGATTCGCGCGAGCAGCATCAGCTGCTGCGCGAATTTGGGCAGACCTTCATGCCAGACATGGCCGCAAAAATTGTCCTCTATGCCGGGGAGCGACCCATCTTCGATCTGCACAACGTCGACGAAGAAATCGCCCGCGCCTTGGGGCGTCGGGTTGAACTGAAGTCGGGGGGCTACCTGATCATCGATCAGACCGAGGCGCTGACGACCATTGATGTCAACACCGGTGGATTTGTCGGCGCCCGCAATTTTGAGGACACCATCTTCAAGACCAATCTCGAGTCGGCCCAAGCGATTGCGCGACAGCTTCGTCTGCGCAATTTGGGGGGCATCATGATCGTTGACTTCATCGATATGGCCAAACCCGAGCACCGGGATGCAGTGCTTGAGGAGCTCAAAAAGCAACTCGCCCGAGACCGTGTGAAGACCACCGTCAATGGTTTCTCAGCCTTGGGTCTGCTGGAGATGACCCGCAAGCGAACCCGCGAATCGCTGGCGCACCAATTGTGCGAGCCCTGCCCAATCTGCCAGGGCAAAGGCACCGTCAAGACGGCGCGCAGCGTCAGCTATGACATCTTGCGCGAAATCTTGCGTGAGGCCAGGCAGTTCAACCCCCGCGAGTTCCGGGTGGTGGCTGCGCCTGCTGTGATTGAACTGTTCCTCGATGAGGAGAGCCAACACCTCGCTGGTTTGTCTGACTTCATCGGCAAGCCGATTTCACTGCAGGCCGATGCCGGTTTGCCGCAGGAACATTACGATGTGGTGTTGATGTGATGCGTACCGCACTTTTTAGGCTTGATGCCTCCAGGTAATCTCGGGAAAAGTGGAGTCAAAGTTGAATCTCTACCAGAGGCTTCATTTCCTGCACCGATGCTTTCGCTATCGACTTCGAACCGAGAGGCACCAGATCGGCCGATTGAGGTCCCTCGATTTGAAG
>JBILUT010000107.1:0-5710 GCA_044370875.1 Polaromonas sp.
TTGGCCATTCCGGTTGCGGCAAGACCACGGTGCTCAACGTGCTGGCGGGTCTGGACAAGGCCAGCTCGGGCCATGTTTTCATGGACGGTCGTGAGGTGCAGGGCCCGAGCCTGGAGCGCGGGGTGGTTTTTCAGAGCCATGCCCTCATGCCCTGGCTGACGGTGCGGCAGAACATCGCGTTTGCGGTCAAGTCCAGATGGCCCGATTGGTCGTCCGAGCAGATCAATACCCATGCGGAAAAGTACGTGGCTCTGGTGGGCTTGAAGGCGGCCATCGACAAGAAGCCCTCGCAGCTGTCGGGCGGGATGAAACAGCGTGTCGGTATCGCCCGGGCGTTCGCGATTCAGCCCAAGATGCTGCTGCTCGACGAGCCGTTTGGTGCGCTCGATGCGCTCACCCGAGGAAGCATCCAGGACGAGTTGATCGACATTGTCCGCAAGACCGGTCAGACCGTCTTCATGATCACGCACGATGTGGACGAGGCCATCTTCCTGGCCGACCGCGTCTTGCTCATGAGCAACGGCGCGCAGACGCCCGCAGGTTATGTCCCTGGAGGTATTGCGGAGACGGTGGTCAATCCCCTGCCCAATGATCGCAAGCGTACCAGCCTGCACCATCTGCCTGGCTATTACGAGCTGCGCAATCACATCGTGGATTTCCTGGTCAGTCGCGCCAAGCCGCAGGATGCACACTGAGTTTTTCGAAGACCCTTTGTCAATTGTTCCTCTGGAGATATCAATGAACCGCAACGACGTGACCGAGAAAATCATTTCCACCAAGGTGTCCAAGGGCATCAAGTGGGAGGACGTGGCCAAGAAAGTCGGTCAGAGCAAAGAATGGACGACCGCCCTGTGCCTGGGCCAGATGACCGCCACGGCCGCTCAGGCCAAGGCGATTGGCAAAATCTTTGGCCTGTCGGCTGAAGAGCAGAAGTGGCTGCAGGTCGTACCCTACAAGGGTTCACTGCCCACTGCCGTGCCCACTGATCCGCTGATTTATCGTTGGTACGAAATCGTCAATGTTTACGGCACCACCATCAAGGAGCTGATTCACGAGGAATTCGGTGACGGCATCATGAGTGCGATCGATTTCAGCATGGACATCGTGCGCGAGCCCGATCCCAAGGGCGATCGGGTCCAAGTGGTGCTGTCGGGCAAGTTCCTGCCCTACAAGACCTATTGAGCGCGTCGCAAAGGCATCGCGGGCCGGCAGATGCTTTCGCACGCGCAGGGCGCGGTGGGAGCGCTGCCCCGGCGCGATTTAGCCCAAGGCCTTGAGGACCGCGTCTCCCATCTGCGCGGTACTAACCCGGGTGGTTCCCTGGCTGTAGATGTCGGCGGTGCGCAGGCCCTGGGCCAGCACTTTCTTGACTGCCGCTTCAATTCGATCGGCTGCCTCGGCCTGGTTGAGCGAAAAGCGCAGCATCATCGCAGCGCTGAGGATGGTCGCCAGCGGATTGGCAATGCCTTTGCCTGCAATGTCGGGGGCGCTGCCATGGCTGGGCTCGTACAGACCCTGGTTTCGGGTGTTCAGGCTGGCTGAGGGCAGCATGCCGATGGAGCCGGTGAGCATGGAGGCCTCGTCGGAGAGGATGTCGCCGAACATATTGCCCGTGACCACCACATCGAATCGCTTGGGCTCTTTGACCAGCTGCATCGCGGCGTTGTCGACATACATGTGGTCCAGGGCAATATCGGGGTAGTCCTTGTGGACCTCGATGACGATGTCCTTCCAGAACTGGAAGGTCTCCAGCACGTTGGCCTTATCGACGCTGGTCACACGCTTGCTGCGCTTGCGCGCCGCCTCAAAAGCCACACGGGCGATGCGCTCGACCTCTGGTCGGGTGTAGCGCATGGTGTCAAAAGCCTCCTCCGCACCGGCGAAGGCGCCATCGGGGCTGGTGCGGCGGCCGCGCGGCTGACCGAAATAGATGTCGCCGGTGAGCTCCCGGATGATCAGGATGTCCAGACCCGACACCAGTTCTGGCTTGAGGCTTGATGCCCCTACCAGCTCTTCGTAGCAGATGGCCGGCCTGAAATTGGCAAACAGACCCAGGTTCTTGCGCAGACCCAAGATGGCCTGTTCCGGGCGAAGAGGCCGGTCGAGTTTGTCGTACTTCCAGTCACCAACGGCGCCAAACAAAACGGCGTCGGCCTCCTTGGCCAGCTTGAGCGTGCCCTCGGGCAGCGGGTGGCCGTGCGCCTCGTAGGCGGCGCCACCCACCAGGGCCTGTTCCATTTCGAATTTCAGGCCCAGGACCTTGAGCACCTTGACGGCCTCGGCCACGATTTCGGTGCCGATGCCGTCACCGGGAAGAACTGCGATTTTCATAGGGAACTTTCTGCCGTGGCGCTGGCTTAGCTGAAGGTGCGAGCCAGCCAGGGCTTGGCGGCCAGTCGTTGGGCTTCGAAGGTTGCGATTTTTTCTTTGTGCCGCAAGGTCAGGCCGATGTCGTCCAGGCCATTGAGCAGGCAATATTTGCGGAAGGCGTTGACCTCGAAGGCGATTTCCTCTCCCTGGCCTTTGACGATGCGCTGGCGCTCCAGGTCAACGGTGAGTTTGTAGCCTGGGAAGGCTGCCACTTCGTTGAACAGCTGATCGATTTGCGACTCGCTCAGCACGATGGGAAGCAGCCCGCTCTTGAAGCAGTTGTTGAAGAAGATGTCGGCGTAGCTGGGCGCCAGAATGACGCGAAAGCCGTACTGACCAATGGCCCAGGGCGCGTGCTCGCGTGAGGAGCCGCAGCCAAAGTTCTTGCGCGCCAGCAAGACGCTGGCACCCAGGTAGCGCGGCTGGTTGAGCACGAAATCCGGGTTGGGCTGACGCTGGTTTTCGGGTTTGCCGTAGTAGCCCGGGTCTTTGTAGCGCCACTCGTCAAACAGGTAGGGCCCAAAGCCAGTCTTGCGGATGGATTTGAGAAACTGCTTGGGCATGATGGCGTCGGTGTCAACGTTAGCCCGGTCAATAGGCGCTACAACGCCGGTGTGGGTTGAAAATTTCTGCATGCTGATGCTTTCTTGCGGGGGGCTTGGGCTGCGCTGCTGTTTCAGCTGAACTTGCGGATGTCAACAAAGTGGCCATGCACCGCGGCCGCCGCTGCCATGGCTGGGCTGACCAGGTGGGTGCGGCCACCGGCGCCCTGACGGCCTTCAAAGTTGCGGTTGCTGGTCGAGGCGCAGCGCTCGCCGGGTTCAAGCCGGTCTGCGTTCATGCCCAGGCACATCGAGCAGCCGGGTTGCCGCCACTCAAAGCCCGCGGCTGTGAAGATTTTGTCCAGGCCTTCCTGCTCGGCCTGGGCTTTGACCAGGCCTGAGCCGGGCACTGCCAGCGCCAGTTTGATGTTCGGCGCGACGCGGCGACCGATTTTCTTGATGATGGCTGCGGCCTCGCGCATGTCTTCGATGCGGCTGTTGGTGCATGAGCCAATGAAGACCTTGTCGACCAGGATGTCGTTGATCGGCTTGCCGGGCTGCAGCGCCATGTAGCTCAGTGCGCGCTCCATGGCATCGCGCTTGACCGGATCCTTCTCTTTGTCGGGGTCGGGCACCCGGTCTTCGATAGAGAGCACCATTTCCGGCGACGTCCCCCAAGTGACTTGGGGCTTGATCTGGCTGGCGTCAAGTGTGACCTCGGCGTCGAACTTGGCATCCGCGTCCGAATGCAGAGTCTTCCAATACTGAACCGCCAGGTCCCATTCGGGACCGCCAACAAACTGGCCGGTCTTGGGGTCGGTACCGGGGGCCATGGCCCGGCCCTTGACGTATTCGATGGTCTTGGCATCGACAGCCACCAGGCCGGCGCGCGCACCGGCTTCAATGGCCATGTTGCATACGGTCATACGGCCCTCCATGCTGAGATCGCGGATAGCCGAGCCGGCAAACTCGATGGTGTAGCCGGTGCCACCGGCGGTACCGATCTTGCCGATGATGGCCAGCACGATGTCTTTGCCGGTCAGTCCCGGGGCCAGCTTGCCATCGACCACGACCCGCATGTTCTTGGCCTTCTTGGCCAGCAGCGTCTGCGTGGCCAGCACATGCTCGACCTCGCTGGTGCCGATGCCGTGGGCCAACGCGCCGAAAGCGCCGTGAGTGGCGGTGTGGGAATCGCCGCACACCACGGTCATGCCCGGCAGCGTGGCGCCGTTTTCAGGGCCGATCACATGCACGATACCCTGGCGCTTGGACAGAAATGGAAAGTAGGCGGCGGCACCGAATTCGGCGATGTTTTTGTCGAGCGTGACGATCTGCTCTTTGCTGATGGGGTCGGTCAGTCCGTCGTAGCCGTTTTCCCAGCCGTCGGTGGGCGTGTTGTGATCGGCGGTGGCCACCACGGAGCTGATGCGCCAGACCTTGCGACCGGCCTCGCGCAGACCTTCGTAGGCCTGCGGGCTGGTCACTTCGTGGGTAAGGTGCCGATCGATGTACAGCACCGTGGTGCCGTCTTCTTCGGTGTGAACGACATGGTCATCCCAGAGTTTGTCGTACAGAGTGCGTCCCATGCTTGTCTTCCTTCAGGGGAGGGGACATCCTTCGATGCCCCGGGTGGAGCTCATGGCTCCTGTGATTGATTGGCGAGAGACTGCCGCCGCGCAACTGGCATTTTGCACCGATGCGCATTTGTGCGTCGGGCCGATGCCCCCAGGCGCGTCTTCCTTTGGGGTGGGCCATGAAAAAGCCCGCGCAGGGCGGGCTTTGACGGCGGGCCTCTTTTTTAGCGTTGCGCGATCGGCTTGACCTGCCGGGTGACCGAACCCGTGAAAAGCTGACGCGGTCGGCCGATTTTGTACTCGGGATCGCCAATCATCTCATTGAGCTGAGCGATCCAGCCGATGGTGCGGGCCAGTGCAAAGATGCCGGTGAAGAGATTGACCGGAATGCCGATGGCCCGCTGAACGATGCCGGAATAGAAGTCGACGTTGGGATACAGCTTGCGCTGGACAAAATAGTCATCCTCCAGGGCGATCTTTTCCAGCTGCTTGGCCAGCTTGAACAGGGGGTCGTTTTCCAGGCCGAGCTCGCTCAGCACCTCATTGCAGGTTTCTTGCATCAGTTTGGCGCGAGGGTCATAGTTTTTGTAAACCCGGTGGCCAAATCCCATCAGCTTGACGCCCGAATTCTTGTCCTTGACCTGCGCCATGAATTCGCCCACCTTGGCCACACCCCCCATCTTCTGGATATCTTCGAGCATGTTCAGGCAAGCCTCGTTGGCGCCACCGTGGGCCGGCCCCCAGAGGCAGGCCACGCCGGCCGCGATGGCGGCAAACGGGTTGGTGCCTGAGGAACCACACAGGCGCACCGTTGAAGTCGAGGCATTTTGCTCGTGGTCGGCGTGCAGGATGAAGATGCGGTCCATGGCGCGCTCGAGCACCGGGTTGACCACATAGTCTTCGCAGGGAACACCGAACATCATGCGCAGGAAGTTGCCGGCATAACTCAGGTCGTTCTTCGGATACATGAAGGGCTGACCGACGCCGTATTTGTAGGCCATGGCCACCAGGGTCGGCATCTTGGCGATCAGGCGGATGGCGGCGATTTCACGGTGCTTGGGGTTGTTGATGTCGGTGCTGTCGTGATAGAAGGCCGACATCGCACCCACCAACCCGGTCAGCACCGCCATCGGATGTGCGTCACGGCGAAAGCCGCGCAGGAAAAACTGCATCTGCTCGTTGACCATGGTGTGGTTGGTCACGAGCTTGGTGAAGGCGGTCTTC
>JBILUT010000108.1:0-5660 GCA_044370875.1 Polaromonas sp.
GTTGCAAGAGACGGCGCGGGTGGGCCGAACGGCTATCGTGGTGTTTCCAAATTTTGCGCACTGGCCCAACCGTTTGGCGGTGCTGCGCGGACGCATGCCGGTGACCAAGGTGCTGCCTTATCAGTGGTACGACACGCCCAACATTCGGGTGGGTACCTTGCGCGACTTCAGGGCGCTGGCCTTGAAAAACCGTTTGCGCATCCTCGATGAATTCGGTTTGCAGGAGGGGCACCCGGTGCGCTGGTGGCCCAATGCACGGGCCAGTCGCGCGGTCTTCAAGCTGCAGCGCCAATGAGCCAGCCGTCGCCACCGCCGACTTTTGTGGATGCGGTGCCCAGACGGCAAGCGTTTGCCTTTTGGTTCAAGCTGGGCTTCATCAGTTTTGGCGGGCCGGCCGGCCAGATTGCGATCATGCAGCGAGAGCTGGTTGAGCGCAAAGGCTGGATCAGTCAGGAGCGATTCACCCACGCGCTCAATTACTGCATGATGTTGCCGGGGCCTGAGGCGCAGCAATTGGCCACCTACTTGGGCTGGCTGATGCACCGCACGGTCGGCGGCGTGGTGGCCGGCCTGCTGTTCATCCTGCCTTCGATGCTGCTGCTGCTCGGCTTGAGCTACCTGTACATGGCGCATGGCGAACAACCGATGGTCGGCGCCTTGCTCAACGGCATCAAGTCAGCCGTGGCGGCCATTGTGCTGCATGCGGTCTATCGCTTGGCTCGGCGCTGCCTGGTGGATCCACGGCAGCGCCCTTGGCCCTGGGTGCTGGTGTTGGTGGGCTTTTTTGGCTTGGCCTGGCTCAACGTGTCTTTTGTGGTCTTGATTCTGGGCGCAGTCTTGCTGGGTCTGTTTTTTGCCCGTCGGGCCCCACAGGCCTTGATGGGGCCTGTGGCAGAGACGGCCGAAACCCTGGCCGTCGCCCCGAGGGCGCTGGTCGATGTCGACACGCCCGCACCGCCGCACACCCGGCCGCATCGCGGGCGACTGATCGCCGTGCTGAGTGCGGGCCTGCTGCTTTGGGGCGCGCCCATGGCCGCCCTGGTGGCCACATGGGGCTGGGACGGCACGCTGGCGCAAATGGGCGCCTTCTTCACGCGCGCGGCCTTGCTGACCTTTGGCGGTGCTTACGCCGTCCTGCCCTATGTGCAGCAGGCCGCGGTCGAACAGTACCAGTGGCTCAGCACGGCGCAGATGATGGACGGGTTGGCCTTGGGTGAAAGCACCCCTGGCCCCTTGATCATGGTGGTGGCCTTTGTGGCTTATGTGGGGGGCTGGACGCATCAGGTCCTGGGCCCGCAGTCGGTGCCGGCGGGCGCGGCATTGGCGGCCCTGGTGGCCTGCTGGTTCACGTTTCTGCCTTCGTTCATCTTCATTCTGGCTGGAGGGCCCTGGGTGGAAGCCGCGCGCGGTCGACCCAGCTGGACCCTGCCCCTGCAGGCCGTTTATTGCGTGGTCATTGGCGTGATGGCGCATCTGGCCTGGACTTTCCTATGGGCTATCGCAGTTGCGCCGCCCTGGGGCCCCATCCCGGGCCTTTCGCTGCTGCTGGTCGCAGCGGGCGTTTGGGCCCTGTTGCGCTGGCGCTGGAGCGTGGCCCGACTGCTGCTCCTCGGCGCGGTGCTGGGACTGCTGTTCTCGGGTTTGCCAGTCTGATCGGCGCGCCCGCGCCGCGCTAGACTTTGTGCAAGGGGCGGCCATCGACTGGCGCGTCGGTCCGGTTGCGTTGAAATCACGCAAAAGCCCGGTTGACATGTCTCTACGCCCTTAGATCTTTAAACCGGCCATGCCCAGATGCCCGTGGGAGTTTTCCAATGAATGCCCGTCTGCCTGCTGCTGTCCTCGATGATGCCAAGGCCTTGTCCCAAATTGCCGATCAATGGGACCGGGATATCGTGCCGCAGCTCAGTCAATACATTGCGGTGCCAGCCAAGTCCCCCTTGTTTGATCCGCGCTGGGCCGAGCACGGATTTATTGATGCGGTGGTGCGTCAGGCGGCCGATTGGCTGCTGGCACAAAAAGTGCCCGGCCTGACCCTAGAGGTGGTGCGTCTGCCGGGGCGCACGCCGGTGATTTTTTTCGAGGTGGCAGGCACGCGTCCGCTGGCCCCGGGGCAGAGCGCGGCCGACAGCCCCACCGTGCTGATGTATGGGCATCTGGACAAGCAGCCCGAGTTTGAAGGCTGGCGCAGCGATCTGGGCCCGTGGACAGCGCGGTACCAGGACGGTCGACTTTATGGTCGGGGCGGGGCCGACGACGGTTATGCGGTCTATGCCAGCGTGGCGGCCATCGCGGCCCTGAAGAGCCAGGGTGTGCCGCACCCGCGCATCGTCGGCTTGATCGAGACCAGCGAGGAAAGCGGGTCCCCGGATTTGCTGCCGTATGTCGAGCTGCTCAAAGCGCAGATGGGGCGTGTAGAGCTGGTGGTGTGCCTCGATTCCGGCGCGGGCAACTACGACCAGCTCTGGCTGACGACCAGTTTGCGTGGCAATGTCACCGGCACCTTGCGGGTCGAGGTGCTGACCGAGGGCGTGCATTCAGGCGATGCCAGTGGTGTGGTGCCTTCTAGCTTTCGCATCATGCGCCAATTGCTCGACCGGCTTGAAGACAGCAGCACTGGACGCTTGCTGCCGGCTCAGTTTCACTGCGAGGTGCCCGCGCAGCGGATGGCTCAGGCGCGTGAGACCGCGCGCATCCTCGGCGATGAACTGTTTCGCCGTTTTCCCTGGGCGCACCATGATTGCGGGGGCTCCAGCGTGTTCACATTACCGGCCACCGCTGATCCGGTGGAGGCTTTGCTCAATCGCACCTGGCGGCCCACCTTGAGCGTCACAGGCGCCGAAGGTTTCCCGGCGATCGGGGATGCGGGCAATGTGCTGCGGCCCTACAGCGCCTTCAAGCTGTCGCTGCGCTTGCCGCCTCTGGTGGATGCGGCGCAGGCGGTGCAGCAACTCAAGACTTTGCTGGAAGACAACGCCCCCTACCAGGCCAAGGTCACCTTTGAAGGGGCCGGGGGCGCCTCTGGCTGGAACGCCCCGTCGACGGCCGATTGGTTTGAGCGCGCCTTGCAGGACGCATCACGCGCCTGTTTTGGTGCCGGCTGTGCCACCATCGGACAGGGCGGCACCATACCGTTGATGAATTTGCTCAGTCGCGGTTTTCCGCAGGCGCAAATGATGGTTTGCGGTGTGCTCGGCCCACGCAGCAATGCGCACGGCCCCAACGAATTTCTGCATGTGCCCTATGCCAAGAAGCTAACGGCTGCGGTGGCGCATGTGATCTCGCGGCTGCCCTGAGCGGCCCTTGCCCGACCGGCCCAAGTTTGCGGCGAGCCCAAGCGGTGAGCCGGCCGATCTCAGGCCGGTCGACCGGATCTGCCCTGCTGCAAGCCCAGCCACAGCAGGCCTGCGGCCGTCAGCCCCAGGGGCAGCAGCGAACCCAGGTTCAGCCAGGTCCAGCCCTGCGAGGTGACCAGCACCCCCGAGGCAAACGAGGAAACCGCCATCACTGCGAACACACAGAAGTTCAGCGCCCCTTGTGCCTTGTCCCGCTCCTCGGGCCTGTAAGTGCTCAGCGACAGCGAGGTGCTGGCGGTAAATAGGAAATTCCAGCCCACGCCCAGCAGGAAGAGTGCTATTTCAAAGTGATGCAGCTCCACGCCCGAGACCGCGATCAGCACGCAAGCCACATTGAGCAGCAGGCCCGCGCCCATAACCTGCATCGAACCAAAGCGCTTGATCAGATGACCGGTGAAGAAGCCCGGGGCAAACATGCCGATCACATGCCATTGCAGCACCAGGGCTGCATCAGAAAAAGGCAGCCCGCAGGTTTGCATGGCCAGTGGCGTGGCCGCCATCAGCAGGTTCATCACGCCGTAACCCAAGGCGCCGGCCAAGGCCGCCACGATGAAGGCCGGCTGTCGTGCGATCTCTGACAAGGGCCGCCCGCCGCCCGCGCTGGTCTTGGGCGGTGGCGGCGGGAACTGAATCATCGCCAGCAGCAGCACCCCGAGCAAGGCTACGCCCGCCAAAGCCAGATAGGCGCCGGCAAAGGGCACGGCTGTCATGGACCGGGTGGCTGCCGCCAGATTGGGCCCGGCGATGGCGCCGATCAGGCCGCCTGCCATCACCATCGAGACGGCCTTCTCTCGAGCCGAGGGCTCGGCCAGTTCGGCCGCTGCGAATCGGTAGAGCTGCGCGTTGGCGTTGTAATAGCCGGCCACGACGGTAGCCGCCACCAGCAGCCAGAAGTTACCCAGGTAGGTGGCCCAGGCGCACAGCAGCGAGGAGGCCACGCCGACCACCATGCCGATCTGAAACGAGGTCTTGCGTCCGTAGTGTTTCTGGGTTTGGGCCACCAGACCGGTTGAAAGAGCCCCCCCCACCACATAGCCCATGACGGGCAGGGTGGCCATCCAACCCAGGGGTGCCAGGCTCAGCCCGACCAATCCATTGATCGCGATGAAGGTGACGTTGTTGGTGAAGAACAGGCCTTGGCAGACCACCAGCAACCAGAGATTTGCGTTCATAAGTGCCGCCCTTTATACAGGCACGCGGCCGCCGACCCTGTGCCGCCGGCGACTGCTCATACGGCGGGCACCGCTTGTCTGCCTTGGGCCCAACTAGGCCCGCAGCGCCAGGCTCAGGGCCGCCAGGGCTGCAGTTTCGGCGCGCAGCACACGAGGCCCGAGGCTGGCGGGCACGAAGCCGCTGGCCCGAGCTGCCGCTTCTTCTTGCTTGGACAGGCCGCCTTCTGGGCCGCTGAGCAGCAGCAGCTCCGCCTCGGGCGCACAGGTGTTCAGCAGTTCGGCCAGGGGCTGGGCGTCGGCTTGAAGGGACAGCACAAAGCGCTGCGCTGGGGCGCGCGGCAGGCGCAGCCAGTGCGGTAGCTCAAGCAGGGCCTCGATGCGTGCCAGCCGATTGCCGCCACACTGCTCGCAGGCTGCGGCGCAGATGGCCTGCCAGTGCAGGCGTTTTTTTTCGGCCCGATCCCCAGACAAGCGCAGCACGCTGTGGGCGGTCAGCAGAGGCTGCAGGCTGGCGACGCCCAGCTCGGTGGCTTTTTCAACCAGCCAATCCATGCGTTCATTGGCCGGCACGCCCACGGCCAGCTGCACCCGCCGGGCCGGCTCGCGCTCGACCGGCTCAAAAGCTAGCAAGCCAACGGTCACGCTGCTGCGCTCCATGCGCTCAATGCGGGCCTGCCACTGCCCCCCCAAGCCATTGAACAGGGTCACCGTATCGCCAGGCTGAAGCCGCAAGACCTGCACATGCCGGCTGGCACCGGTTGGCAGTCGCAGCCTCTGTCCCGGCGTCAGTGACGCATCAATAAAAAAGCGAGGCATGTTCAGAAGGTATAGCCGGCGCGCACGGAGCCCCCTTCGACCTGCTCGATCAGCCGCAGCAAGGGGGCCAGCGGCCGATAGCGGGAGGCGGTTTGTCGCACATAGCCAATAAATCGCGGCGTGTCGGCCAGATACTGGGGCTTGCCGTCGCGCAGGGTCAAGCGGGCAAAGATCCCCAGAATCTTGAGGTGGCGCTGCAGGCCCATCCATTCAACAGCTTCATAGAACTCACCGAAGTCATCACTGAGAGGCAGGCCAGCCTGCCGCGCTTGTTGCCAGTAGCGCACGGTGATGTCGATCACAAACTCCTCGTCCCAGC
>JBILUT010000109.1:0-5638 GCA_044370875.1 Polaromonas sp.
GCCAGCCCGATGCCCCGAGCTGCACCGGTGATGACCGCCAACTTTCCTTCGAATCTATTCATGACCACTCCCCGCTCAGCGACGGTATTTGCGAAAGTCGGTGGGACGCTTTTCCAGGAAAGCGCGGACACCTTCCAAGTTTTCCTCGTTGCCTACGACGGACGAAAGGAGCTCGGCAGCTGGGAAGAAGGAGCTGTAAAACTCCTGATCTGAACCGGCGTTGAGCGCGATCTTGGCGATGCGAATGGACTGCGGGCTCTTGTCCAGAATTTCATCGCACATGCGGGCCACCGCGTGATCGAGCTCAGCATCCGGCACGACTTCATTGACCAGGCCCATGGCCAGGGCCTCCTGGGCGCTGTAAGTGCGGCAGGTGTAGACCATTTCGCGAGCCTTGCGTTCACCGACCAGACGCGAGAGCAACTGGCACGAGCCCCAAACCGGGCAGGCCCCCACACGCGGGCCCACTTGGCCGAACTTAGAGTTCTCCGATGCCACGCTCAGGTCGCAAAACACATGAATTTCGTTGCCAGCTCCCACGCACCATCCGCGGACCTTGGAGATGATGGGTTTGTCGATCATGCGCATGGTGGTCGACAGGTTAAGCACCCGCCTCATGTGTTCGCGTTGTATCGATGGGTTGCGCCCCTTCTGGTCCTTCACATCGCCGCCCGCACAAAACGCCTTGTCACCCGCCCCGGTGAGCACCACCACGCCGACCGTGGTGTCGCGACCGGCCATGGCCATGGCCGCGGTGAGTTCTTCATAGGTTTGCGGCCGTACCGCATTGCGCGACTCGGGCCGGTTGATGGTGATGGTGGCCACGCCCTCGTGTGCTTCGTACAAGATGTCTTCGAATTTCATGCTGTCCTCCGTTTGATTCGATGGCTACAAGGCTCGCTACCACTGAAACCAGGGCGTGACCACAATTTGCTGAATACACACATGCGCAGGCCGTGTGACGGCATAGACGACGGCATCGGCCACATCTTGTGGCTCGAGGGCGCCCGGAAACTTTTCAAAGAAGGCGCGGGCCTTCTCCGAATCGCCTCGCATCCGGGTCTGGGCAAATTCGGTGCGGGTCAGACCGGGAACGACCTCAATCACCCGCAGGCCTTCTTTGGCAAAGTCGGCCCGCAGTGCGTCGGTGAGCGCATGGACGCCCGCCTTGCTCGCGGTGTATGCCGCCATGGTGGGCGTGGGGCGCAGCGCATTGGTGGATCCGATATTGACGATCGTGCCTCGGCCGCGTTGCAGCATGGCGGGTACCACGGCGCGGGTGACCCGCATCAAGCCGATCAGGTTGGTTTGGATCACCAGGCTCAGTTCGTCGGGATCGGACTGGTCAAACCGGGTGCGCCCGCCGATGTCTTGAGCGGCGTTGTTCACCAGAATGTCCACGGCCTCATGATTTTTAGGCAGCTGGCGTGGCAGCGCATCGACTTGATCGTTGTCACACACGTCCAGAGCCAGGGGCACGATGGAGCCCGGCGGGGCCTGCTCTCGCAGCTCGTTCAAGCGCTTGAGCTGGCGCCCGGTGGCCATCACGGTGGCACCTTGCCGCGCCAGATCAATCGCGATGGCCCGGCCTATGCCGCTGCTGGCGCCGGTGACCAAAGCCAGCTGGCCGCTCAGGGAGGCTTGGTGTTGCAAGATCAGTTCCCTTCAAACCGTGCCGGCCGCTTTTCAAGGAAGGCGTTGATACCTTCTAGCCGGTCTCGCGTCTGGTAGATCGAGGTGACGATGAAGGCTTCGTATTCAATGGCGCTGCCTTGGTCCATCTGCATGCCGGCATAGACCGCACGCTTCATCAGCTTGTGGCTTAGCGGAGCGCGTGTGGCGTAGTGCCCCACCAAATCCTTGGCCGCCTGCAGCGCCTGACCTTTCGGTACAAGTCGATTGATCAGGCCGATTCGCTGCGCATGCGCGGCATCGATCGGGTCGCCAGAGAACAGCATTTCCAGAGCGTTGCTGACGCCCACGATGCGCGGCAGGCGCTGCGTACCTCCCGAGCCGGGCACGGTGCCGATCTTGCTGCTGGTGATGCCAAAACTTGAGCCCTCGCCTGCGATGCGCAGGTCACAGGCCAGCGTCAACTCGAACCCGCCGGTCAGGCAAAAGCCTTCGATGGCGGCGATCACGGGCTTGGACAGTTCTTCTAGAGTGCGGTGAAACCGGCGCCACAGGGCCATGTAATCGACGGCGGTGGCTGGTGCTGACATCAGGCCAGGGGCTTCGCGCAGATCGGCGCCGGCTGAAAAATAGCGTTCACCCCCCGTGATGATCACGCCGCGAATCTCCGGATCGCTGTCGATTTGTGCAAGCCGGTCCATGATCTGGCGCATCATTGCGGCGCTGATCGCATTTCTTTGCTCAGGCCGGTTGAATCGGATGATCAGTGCTGCGCCTTCCCGTTCGATGACCACATGTTCCTGGCTCATGCATGTTCTCCTTGGTTTTCGCGGGTGATCGTCAGGGGCTCTATGCCCAGCATAAATTGGTCGATCAGGCCCTGATCCTGGGAGCCCAGCGGCCCCATGACGCGGGTAATCGTCGGTGCCGTACCTTGCAGCCCCATCGGGGAGCCGAGCACCACCCATCGAGTGCCGTCATCGCCGGACCGCTCGATCAGCAGGCCTCGCTGCTTGACCTGCGGCGAATTCAGCACTTCATGAATCTGCAAGACCGGGCAGGCTGCAATGTTCCCGCTCCTGAGCCGAGCGACGATCTGCTCGCGCGTCAGGTCTTGGCTCTGCGGCAGCACTGCAGTGATGGTCTTGGCATTCGCTTGCACCAGCACATGACCATCACGGGCAGGCAACACGGTCATGACAGGTTTGGGCTGCGCACCCGCCCATTCCATTTGGGTGACCCAGCAGCTGGCATCCTGCATAGAAATATCAAAGTGTGGCGCCACGCCGGTGCGTTGCCGGTGTAGCAGGCCGGCCAGCACAGCCACCAGGCCGGCCTGACCGCCCAGCGTGTCCGATGAGGAGATGCCGGTTTTCATGGGCTGGCCTTGTTCGCGCATCAGATCCATCAGGCCCGACATGGCCTGAACCACCGTGTCCAGCGCAGGACGTCCCGGGTAGGCCGAATGCAGGCCGAAGCCATTGATCGGGCAATACACCAGATGCGGGTGACGCTGGCGCAACACGGGACCTGAAAAGCCCAGCTTGGCCAGCGAACCAGGCTTGAGGTTTTCAACCAGCACGTCCGACTGGCTCAGCAGCTTGTGCAGAGCGTCCTGGTGATCGGGTCGGCGCAGATCCAGCACCAAGCCGTTCTTGTCGGTGTTGCTCAACGCAAAGATCATGGACCGGCCATCGGCCCTGAGTGGTGCGGCGCGTCGGATGGCGTCGCCCTCGGGCGATTCGATCTTGATCACCTCTGCCCCCAGCGAACCGAGATGTCGGCTCACCAAAGGTGCGACGGTGTACTGGCCGATCTCCACCACGCGAAAGCCACGCAGTGCCGGCTGCCGTACTGGGCTCGGTGCCCTGGGCGGCGCGGCCACGGGCTGCGCTCTCTTACGCTCGAGCCACTGCTCGGCCAGCGCGCGGCCTTGGTCGCGTGCCGGTATCTTGACCGTCAGGCGCAGCGCCATATCGGGCGTGCTGATTGGCGGTATGGGTAGTTCCACAACCGCGCCGGTTTGTTGGTCTTGCGCCTGAACCACGCTGCCGCGAAACTGCAGGTTGGGCTCTGAGGCCAGCTGTCCGATCCCCACCACCGGCCCGCACGCGATACCGCACCGGGTGAGTTCATCCATGCACTCGTTCGAGCTCAATTTGGCCACCCATTCAGAGAGGGCTTGGTCAAGCAGTCGGTAGTTCAGCAGACGTGCAGCTGACGTGGCAAACCGTTCGTCCTGGGCCAGTTCCGGCTGACCGATGGCCTGGCAGATCCTCTGAAACTGATGGGCGGTCACCGAGCAGATCAGCACATGGCCGTCCCTGGCCGCGTAGCAGCCCCAGGGGGTGTGCAGCGGGTGCCGATTGCCGCTGCGGGTGACCGCCTGTCCGCTCAGGTGCAAGGGAATGAAATTGACCAGCGCATTGACGGCGGTGTCGTAGAGCGCGATGTCGATCCGCTGACCGAGTCCGTCGTGGTGGCGCGCGTGCAGCGCGGTCAAGATCGCGGCGGTCGCAAAAAAAGAGGCGCTAAATTCCAGCACATCGGCGCCGCACGGCACAGGCGGCTTGTCGGGCGAGCCGTTGGTGTCGAGCACGCCGGTAAGCGCCTCCACGAAAGGCGCAGCGCCCCCTTGATGTGCCAGGGGGCCGCTGTGTCCGAAGGCGGTGATATCGCACAGGATGCTGCTGGGCTGATGGGGCATGTCCCAGGCGCTGAAAGGGTCCCCCGCATCGCTGCTGGCAATCACCACATCGGCGCAGTCGACCAGACGCCTGACTTGTTCATGGTCTTCAGGCGAGTTGCCGCTGAGCACCAGGCTGTGTTTGGTCGCCACGGCGGCTGCGCGGTGGCGCCACTTTCCGTCCTGCCGGTCTTGTTCGGGCTCCACCACGATGACTTCGGCGCCGAGTTGCGCCAGCAGGGTGCCGCAGCCCGAGGCGGCCACACGCCAACCCAGTTCAAGCACGCGAAACCCGCTCAACGCACCGTGCGGGGCATGTGAACTGGGGTTGTGTGCTGAGCCAGGGTTCATCAGACAGCCTGTCGGGTTGGCACATCGGCCAGCGCATGACGCAGCGACAGCCCGAGCTGACGCGCCGTGCCACCGTTCTCCAGCGCCAGCACGGCTTGGGCGATCTGCTGCCGCCTTGCCTCGTCACAAATTCCTTGCAGCAGGGTCTCGAATTTGCCCATGACCTCTGGGCGTGAGATCGGCCGCTCCGGGGAGCTGCGTGCATCGAGCACGGTTTGCGATAGTTTGCGCCCGTCTTTGAGGCCAATTCGCACGCCGCCGGCAAATTTGCGCGGATAGACCGCCTGCAGCTGCGGCTCGATCTGAGGCTGAACCTTGTCGGCCAAGGCCAGCAGATCGGCGCGGTTGCGCTGCGCATGGCCAAACGAGTTGGGGTCGCTGGGGTCCAGGATCAGAGCCACCGCCGTAGCGAACGGCAGGCTGTATTGCGCGGCCATGGTCGATGTGGGTCGCCGCTCCATGTGGGTGTCAAACATCGATTGTGGCCCCAGAGCCTCGATCGACTCGATTTCGTCCGGATCAAAAGGCTTGTTGCCTCGGCAGGCCAACACCGCGTCAATCATGGAATGGAACTGTTTGCAGCACGGGTAGAGCTTGATGCTGATGCGACCGATTTCCCATTCCTGACCCAAATCCTGCACCACGCGCGCCAGTAGGGTGCTGCCGCCGAACTGACGGGCATAACCAAATACGCCCTCGATGGACATCGAGGGCCCGGTGAAGCCGCGGCTGGCCAGCTGCGCAGCCAACAGGCCATTGCTGGCGGGCAAGGCCGCATGCAGCCGCTTGACCATGGTGTTCAGAGGGTCTTCACTAAATTGCATGGTGCCTGATGCGGCCGATAGCGCAATGCCGAACGCGCGTTCCGTTTGCTCTGGGCTCAGTTTCAGCAGCCGGGCTGCGGCGGCAGCTGCACCGAAGACGCCGGCCGTCGCGGTGGGGTGAAAGCCCGCCTCAATCACCTGCCGA
>JBILUT010000110.1:0-5637 GCA_044370875.1 Polaromonas sp.
GCTCAAGCACGGCTACGAGGGCGTTCGTCAAATCGAAGCCCATCTGACCAACACCATGGGTTGGTCGGCCACCACCGGGCAGGTGCAGCCCTGGGTCTACGAACAACTGACGCAGGCCTTCGTCCTCGACGAACAAATGCGCGAGCGGCTGGCTGCTCTCAACCCCACGGCTTCGGCGCGGCTGGCGCATCGCCTGATCGAAGCCTCAGATCGCCAATTCTGGCAACCCGACCCGCAGGTGCTCAAAGCCCTGCGAGAAGCCAGCGAAGAGCTGGAAGACCGCCTTGAGGGCATCTACGAAGGAGCATCCGCATGAGCCTTGCCACCGTACCTATCAGCAACATCCGCAAGCCATCCCGAGGAGAGGACGGCGAGGGCAGTGTTCAGGTGCAGATGGACCCCAGCGTCAAGATCGGCAATGCCAAAGTGTTTGCGGTCTATGGCAAGGGGGGCATCGGCAAGAGCACCACGTCGTCCAATCTATCGGCGGCTTTCTCGCACTTGGGCAAGCGGGTGTTGCAGATTGGCTGTGACCCCAAGCACGATTCAACCTTCACCCTGACCAAGAAGATGCTGCCCACCGTCATCGACGCGCTGGAGCAGGTGGATTTCCATGCCGAGGAATTGCGGGTCGAGGACTTCGTTTTTCCTGGCTACAACGGGGTGATGTGCGTTGAAGCTGGCGGCCCGCCTGCCGGCACCGGTTGCGGCGGTTATGTGGTGGGCCAGACCGTCAAGTTGCTCAAGGAACACCATCTGCTCGAAGACACGGATGTGGTGATCTTTGACGTGCTCGGCGATGTGGTGTGCGGCGGCTTTGCCGCGCCTTTGCAGCATGCCGATCGTGCCTTGATCGTGACGGCCAATGACTTCGATTCGATCTTTGCCATGAACCGGATCGTGCAGGCCATCGGCGCCAAGTCAAAGAACTACAACGTGCGTTTGGGTGGTGTCATTGTCAACCGCAGCGATGCCACCGATCAGGTGGATAAATTCAATGGTGCTACCGGCCTCAAGAGCATGGCGCACTTTCCGCTGCTCGATGAAATTCGCAAGAGCCGCTTGTCCAAGTCGACCATGTTCGAACTGGAGGCCACGCCAGCGGTCAAGGCCGTGCAGGACGAATACATGCGGCTGGCCGCATCGCTCTGGAAGGGGGCCGATCCTCTGCCGGCCGTGCCCATGAAGGATCGCGATATTTTTGATCTCTTGGGGTTTGACTGATGAACAGCGCCGGTTACTTGCAGCGCCGCGAACAGATCGAAACCTATTTCGATCGCACCGCCGCCCAGGCCTGGGAGCGGCTCACGTCCAACGCGCCGGTGGGTCGCATTCGCGCCACCGTGCGTGCCGGTCGCGATCAGATGCGCTCTACGCTGCTGTCCTGGCTGCCGCAGGACATGCAGGGCCTGCGTCTGCTGGATGCAGGCTGCGGCACGGGTGCCCTGGCCATGGAAGCGGCCGAGCGAGGCGCCGAGGTGCTGGCCATTGATCTCTCGCCCACGTTGGTCAAGCTGGCGGCAGATCGTTGGGCCGAACAGCCGCACAGCGGCACCGGACGGATTGATTTCCGGTCCGGTGACATGCTCAGCGATGCACTGGGGCACTTCGACCATGTGGTGGCGATGGATTCGCTGATTCACTACGACGTGCCGCACATGGTTGAGGCGGTGCAGCGCCTGGCGGTACGCACCCGCAGATCCATCTTGTTTACCTTCGCGCCACGTACGCCGGCCTTGGCCCTGATGCACGGGGTCGGGCGGTTGTTCCCGCGCAGTGACCGCTCGCCGTCGTTGACCCCGGTCTCCGAGCCCGTGCTGCGTGACGGTTTGCAGCGGGGGCTGGCGCAACCCGGGTGGCGCGAAGGCCGCACGCAGCGCATAAAGAGCGGCTTCTACACCTCACAGGCCTGGGAGTGGCACGCTTGACGATACCTCTGCTTCGCCCCCCGGCCTGGTTGGTGGCTTTTGCCAACCAGCACCTGCCCTTTGCCGATGCCGCCTCGGCCGAGCTGCCGATGGCGCGCCTGTTGCGGCTGTCGCTGTTTCAGCTGGCCGTTGGCATGACCACCGCCTTGCTGGTGGGGACGCTCAATCGGGTGATGATCGTCGAGCTCGGGGTGCCAGCGTGGTGGGTGGCTCTTTCGGTGGGTCTGCCCTTGCTTTTTGCGCCAGCGCGCGCCTTCATCGGCTACCGCAGTGACACCCATCCTTCTCCCTTGGGTCTGCGCCGACTGCCTTATCTGTGGATGGGCAGTCTCCTGATGTTCGCGGGCCTGGCGATGATGCCCTTTGCCTTGCTGCTGCTGTCCGATCCACCCGATCAGGGCGGTTTATGGTTTGGTCGGTTCGGAGCGGCCTTGTCTTTCTTGCTGGTTGGCGCGGGGATGCAGGTCACGCAGACCGCCGGCTTGGCGCTGGCCACTGATATCGCTCCGGCCGACAAGCGACCACGCGTGGTCGCGCTGCTGTACGCCATGTTCCTGCTGGGTCTGATGGCGGGTAGCGCCTTGCTGGCTTGGTTACTCCACGAATTTAGTCCCCGGCGGCTGATTGCGGTGGTGCAGGGTGCTGCCGTGATGGTCATCGTCCTCAATCTGATTTCTCTGTGGAAGCAAGAGGCCCGGTCGGCCCGGCGTGGGCAGCGCGAGGAGGGCGGCTTCTCGCGCAATTGGAGTCGTCTGATGGCCGTGCCGCGGATGCGCCGTTTTTTATGGACTGTTGGACTTGGCACGGCGGCCTTCAGCATGCAGGACATCGTGCTGGAGCCCTATGGGGGCGAGGTACTGGGGCTTGATGTGGGCTTGACGTCTTCCCTAACGGCCCTGACCGCTGGCGGCTGTCTCTTGGCCTTTGCCTGGTCGGCCCGGCTGTGCGCGCGCGGCCTGGACACCTGTCGCCTGGCCGCTCTTGGTGCCCTGTTGGGGCTGCCCGCCTTTGCCTGCGTGATTTTTTCGGCGCCGCTTGAATCGGCTTGGATGTTCCGCTTCGGTGCCGCCTTGATTGGCTTTTCAGGGGGGCTCTTTTCGGTGGGCATGCTTCTCAACGCGATGGAGATGCCCGACCGCGAACTGACCGGAATGATTCTGGGCGCGTGGGGCGCTGTACAAGCCACGGCCGCTGGTCTGGCCATGGTGCTCGGCGGCGTACTGCGCGACGTGATTGGTGGCTTGGCGCAGACGGGATGGCTGGGCCAGACCCTGGACTCACCCGTTACCGGATACAGCTTTGTCTTCCACTTCGAGATGTATTTGCTTTTCGTGGTCTTGGTGGCTCTAGGCCCTCTCGCCGCCCGCCGCCAGGACCGTTCCCCCCACCGCATCGGCCTGGCTGAAATGCCAGGTTGAGCACCATGAATCTGCTCGCTTGCCCTGACTGAAGGAGAACCACCATGGAAACAGGCGCCATCACGCAGTACGTTGACGTAGCCCAGCTTGTGCTTTATGCATTCTGGATCTTCTTCTTCGGACTGATTTATTACCTTGCGCGTGAGAATCACCGCGAAGGCTACCCGATGGATTCGGGCCGTGAGAACGGCCCCAAGATCACGGGCTGGCCCACCCCCGATCCGGTGAGCTACAAGCTCCACGACGGCCGCGAAGTCCATGCGCCCGATCCGCATCGACCCGATGGTCGCTACAACGCCAAGCCGGCCCATGGCTGGAACGGCGCGCCGATCGAGCCCGAGGGCGATCCCCTGCTGGCCGGGGTGGGGCCGGGGGCCTGGGCCATGCGCGCCGATACCCCTGACCTGACCCACCACGGCGACCCCAAGATCGTGCCCATGCGCGTGGCGGCCGATCACAGCGTGGCGATGCGAGATACCGACCCGAGAGGTCTGCCGATCTATGGCGGCGATCATGAACTGGCCGGTCATGTCGTTGACCTGTGGGTGGATCGCATGGAAATGATGTTCCGCTACCTGGAGGTGCAAACCCGGGGCGGACGTCGGGTGCTGGTGCCCATCATGTTTGCTCGCATCAAGCGCGACGGGGTGTATGTGCATGCCTTACTGGCCGACCAATTTGAGGGGGTGCCTGCAACCCGTCATCCCGAGCAGATCACCATGCTCGAGGAAGAGCGTATTCCGGCCTTCTTCGGGGCGGGCCTGCTCTATGCCTCGCCTGAACGTCAGGAGCCGCTGTTTTGAGCGCGCAGCACGAGCACGAATTTGAGGCGGCGCCGGGCCTGCCGGAGGCGCTGCCCGTCGGGGAGCGCATCCTGTGGCAAGGCGCGCCCGACTGGCGTCAACTGGCCCTGCATGCGTTTCATGTGCGCAAGCTGGCGGTCTACTTCCTGCTCATGCTGGCTCTGCAGGCGGCTGTCATGCATGGCCAGCCACTCAAGCTGGTGGTGCCCTCGGTGATGACCAGTGCCATGCTGGCCGTCACCGCTATCGGCATGCTGACGGCCATCGCCTGGTTCGCCTCGCACACTTGCCTCTACACCCTGACCAACAAGCGGGTGGTCATGCGGGTGGGTATTGTGCTGACCATGACCTTTAACTTGCCCCTGTCTTGCCTGACAGCGGCAGCGATCAAGCCCCGTAGCCGCGGCTGCGGCGACATTGCCCTGCGGATCAAGGGTCCCGATCGTATTGCCTACCTGCACCTGTGGCCGCACGCCCGCGCCTGGCATCTGCGCAATCCCGAGCCCAGTTTGCGCTGCGTGCCCAACGCGCAGGATGTGGGGCACAGGATTCTGCAAGCCTGGCGCCAGGCCAATCCGCAAGACATTCTGCTCGATTCGCAAGCGGGCGAAGAGCGCGCACGGTCTGGCCCCAAGAGCCTGCCAGACACGGTGACTGCATGAGCCCTGGAACCATGGCCGTCATCAAGCCCCTGCCCACTGTCCGCCGCCGGCCGTGGCCGCTGTGGCTGGCCGTGGGCTTGCTTGCGCTTGCCTTGCTGGCCGTGGCTTGGTATCGCGACCAGAGCCCGCCCGATATCGTGCTGGGGCCCGTCAAGTGGCAGCGGCTCTTGCACTTTCAGGACCGCTCCAACGGCGATATTGCAGTCGTTGATGCCCGCTCCGGCCAAGAGGTGGCCCGTCTGCGCGGCGAGCAGGGCTTTGCCCGCGGCGCACTGCGCACCTTGGCCCGAGAGCGCATGCGGCGGGACCTGGGTCCGGACAAGCCCTTTGAGCTATCGGCCTATGTCGACGGCAAATTGGTCCTTCGTGATCCCGCCACCGGGCAGCGCATTCACCTGGAGGCCTTCGGCGCCAGCAATGCGGCTGTATTTGCCCAGCTTCAGGACATCGGACTGACGACCTCATCTTCATCATCTTCAGGAGTTCAACCATGAATGCCGCCATTGCCAATGACCGCAACACCGACCATGTCGACTTGCTCATGAACAAGGTGGAAAGCTCGGCGGACGCCACCGCCCGGGCTTTGGTCAACACCGTACTGTCGCCGCGTTTCTACACCACCCGGTTTGAAGACTTCGATCGGCTCAATGTGGAGTCGGTGCGGGCCGAATGGGATGTCATGATGGCCGAGTACGAGGGTGACAACAACCACGATCACTTTCAGCGTGACGCGCAGTTCGCCGAAGAGGTCCAGCAGCTCATGCCGCAGCTCAGCCCTGAGTTGCGTCAGGAGTTTATTGACTTCCTGATCTCGTCATTGACTTCG
>JBILUT010000111.1:0-5580 GCA_044370875.1 Polaromonas sp.
TCCAGGCGCCGGGCACCACAGGCGCGGTCATCTCAAGAGCCCGCGGCCAGAAAACAGCGCAACCATGGGCGTCATGCAGAACGCACGGAAGGACCTGTACAAGAAATGCTCCACTGGTGAAAAAGGTTGCTCAAAAGTTCAGCGATTTGTTGGCAGCCAGTATCGACGGGGCTTAGCGGCCGCTCAATCGCACTTGACCACAAACTTATCCACAAAATCTGTGGGGCATGTTACCCCCTGGAATTGGACAGGCCTGTCCGCGACCCGCGACGGGTTCCCCGATAATTCTCGACACATTTTTATTAACCATGCGGGTTTCTCCATCTTGACCGCTGACTGCACCTTCCTGCGCCGGTCGGCGCCCACCCCGCACCTGTGCGACCCGGTTGTGGGGATGGAGCGAGCGTGAGAGAGTGGCTGCTGCGAGTCTGGCGCGGCCGTGGTCCGGCAGCCTGTCTGCTGTGGCCGCTCTCGCTGCTCTACCGGTGCGTTGCAGCCTGCCGCATGGGTTGGTACCAACTCGGACTGCAATCAGTCACCAGACTTCCGGTACCCGTCATCGTGGTCGGCAATGTGATCGTCGGCGGTGCTGGCAAAACCCCACTGGTGATGGCACTGGTGCGCAATTTGCAGGAGCGTGGCATGCGACCTGGGGTCATCTCCCGCGGGCATGGTCGCAGCCATCACGGTTGTCTGGAAGTGCGCCCCGGCATGACTGCACGGCAATGCGGAGATGAGCCGCTGCTCATACACCAGCGAACCGCCGCGCCTGTGTTCGTGGACAGCGATCGGGTGCGGGCCGCGCTACAACTCCTGCAAAGCCACCCAGAGGTGGACATCATTGTGGCCGACGATGGCCTGCAGCATCACCGGCTCTGGCGCGATGTCAATATCGCCGTCTTTGACAAAAGAGGTCTTGGCAATCGCTGGGTTCTGCCCGCCGGTCCTCTTCGGGAACCCTGGCCACGCGAAACCCGGTCCATCGAACCGCCCGTGCGGGGCATCGACCTGATCGTGCTGTCAGACCCGATCCCTGATGTCAGCGGCCTGCTCTGCCGCCGCGAACTCTCGCAGCACGCGTACGCGCCTGATGGTTCAACCCTGGCCCTGTCATCGCTGCGCGGACGCCGTCTGCACGCACTGGCCGGCATTGCCAAGCCCGAGGCCTTTTTCGACATGCTCCGGCGGCAAGGCGTGCAACTGGAGCGTACGCATGCTTTCAAAGATCATCACGAATTTAGCATCGCCGATCTTCCTGATGATCCGCAGGTCACGCTGCTGATCACCGAAAAAGACGCAGTCAAACTGATGCCACTGGCCGCTGACCTGAAAAGCCATTTGCTGGCCGTGCCCCTGCAATTGCATCCTGAACCTGCCCTTTTCGATGCCATTGATGCGGTGATCAGAAAACGGGCATAGACCCCACATCCGATACCATCGCGCCATGGACACTCGACTCCTTGAATTGCTGGTGTGCCCCGTCACCAAAGGACCGCTGGAATACGACCGCCAACGGCAAGAGCTGATCTCTCGCAGCGCCCGGTTGGCCTACCCCGTGCGGGATGGACTGCCCGTGATGATCGAAGCTCAGGCCCGCGTTCTGACCGACGAAGAGATCGAGCGTCTGCGCTGACCCACCATGACCTACTCGGTGCTGATCCCGGCCCGTCTGGCCTCCAGTCGGTTGCCCGACAAACCACTGGCTGACCTGCACGGACACCCCATGGTGGTGCGGGTGGCCCAGCGTGCGCGCCTGAGTCAGGCGCGGCGGGTGATCGTCGCGGCCGATCACTCCAGCATCGCACAAGCTTGCCAACTCGCCGGTATTGACTGCGTGCTGACCGACGTGAATCACCCCAGCGGCAGCGACCGCCTGGCCCAGGCCTGCCAAATTCTGGGATTGGGGCCCGAGGAAATCGTGGTCAATGTCCAAGGCGACGAACCCCTGATCGACCCAGACCTGATTGATGCGGTGGCTCGCCTGCTGGCCGAGCGACCCGACTGCGCCATGAGTACGGCCGCGCACGCAATCGACGACTGGGCTGATTTCCAGAACCCCAACATCGTCAAGGTGGTCACCGACGCGCGACAAACCGCCCTGTATTTCAGCCGCGCCCCCATGCCCTATGGCCGCGATTTCGGTGGGCAGGCCTGGTGGCGCAAGCCCGACTGCCCCTGGCCTGCGCCGCTACGCCATGTTGGCATCTACGGCTACCGGGTGGGGTTTCTGGCCCTTTTCCCCAGCTTGCCTGCGGCGCCTCTGGAGCGACTCGAATCGCTCGAACAACTGCGCGCCCTGTGGCACGGCCACCGAATCGCGGTACATCTCAGTGATCGCGCACCCGGGCCCGGCGTAGACACCCCTGAAGATCTCAATCGGGTGCGCGCGATCCTGGCCGGAAAATCATAAGCGGCCAGCGCGCGGGCCCGTGATATCCTGCGGCCACCTGTCGCCCCGGGGCACCGCCGCGGCAGGTGCTGCAGGCCAAACGCGGTTGCAAGCCAGTACAGCGCCGGCATATCCATCATCGGAGGACCACCATGAAACTCATTCTTCTCGGCGCACCAGGTGCCGGCAAAGGAACGCAGGCCACCTTCATCTGCAACAAGTACGGTATCCCCCAAATCTCCACGGGCGACATGCTGCGCGCAGCCGTCAAGGCGGGTACAGAGCTGGGCCTGCAGGCCAAAAAAGTCATGGACGCAGGTGGCCTGGTCAGCGACGCGTTGATCATCAACCTGGTCAAGGAACGCATCGCGCAGCCGGACTGCGCCCAGGGCTTTCTGTTTGACGGATTTCCGCGCACCATCCCGCAGGCCGAGGCCATGAAGAGCGCCGGCGTGAAGATCGACTATGTGCTGGAAATCAGCGTTCCCTTCGATGCCATCATCGAACGCATGAGCGGTCGTCGCTCGCATCCGGCATCGGGTCGCACCTATCACGTCAAGTACAACCCGCCCAAAGTTGAGGGTCGGGATGACATCACCGGCGAGCCCCTGGTCCAGCGCGACGATGACAAAGAGGAAACCGTTCGCAAGCGGCTGGAGGTCTACAGCGCGCAAACCCGTCCCTTGGTGGACTATTACTCTCAGTGGGCCCTGCAAGACCCGGCCATCGCGCCGCGCTACCGTTCGATCAGCGGCATGGGCGGCGTTGACGAAATCACCGCGCGCGCCCTGCAAGCGCTGAGCAGCTGACTCTGCGAAGCAACCGCGCTGGGATCTCAGGGCCTCATACGCCCTGCAGCCTCAGGTTTGGCTTACCGATCCGCGCTGCTCTTCCTCGAGCAACTGCAGGCACAAGGCAATTCTGGCCTTGACCGGGGACAGACCCGGCAGGGCTGGCAGTGCATCATCAGGGCCGGGCAAAAGGCGCCCCTGCGAGCAGCGGGTGCTTCGGACCACCTTGATGCCGCGCATGCGGGCCGCCTGCAGCGCCTCCAACAGCTCCTCGTGAATCGTGCCATTGCCCGTACACGCCACAACGATGCCCTGCGCCCCCTGCTGCACCAGCGCCTGAACCATCCAGGCCTGGGCCAGCGCGTGGCTCAGCACCACAGGCACACGCGGCCAGGGCCCATTGATACGCTCCATCAGATGCATGCGGGGCCGCCCTTCGGGCCAGGCCCGTAACTGCCGAACACGCCCGCCCTCTACAAATCCGATCACGCCGCAATCGCCAGAGCTCATGGCATCCAGTCGGTAGGGGTGAACCTTCTGCACATCTTCGGGCCCGTGGATCGAGCCTGCGCAAACGGACAACACGCCACGAGCCGACTCGTGAGCAGCCACCGTCAGGGCATCGAGCAGGTTCTGGGGCCCATCGGCCGAGAGCGCCGTGGCCGGTCGCATGGCGCAGACCAGGACCACCGGCTTGGCCGGTGCCAGCAGGGCGTGAAGAAAGTAGGCCGTCTCTTCCAGGGTGTCGGTGCCATGCGTGATCACGATGCCCTGCACATCGTCGCGCTCGAGCAAGGACGCCACGCGGCGGGCCAGGTCAGCCCACACCGATGCCACCATGTCCTTGCTGTCCAGCTGGGCCACCTGCTCGACCTCGAGTCGATCTGCACCTCCAAAGGCACCGCCCAGAGCCGCGAGCAACTGCCCCACGCCCAACTGGGCGGCCGCATAAACCGTCTGATCGCCGGACTGCGTCCCGACGCCAGCAATCGTGCCTCCGGTGCCCAAGAGCACCAATTTTTTGTCACTCACTTGTCAATCCTAAAAAACTGGATAAAAATACAGATACTGTTTTTCTAAACAGCCCATCACTCACCCAACCCTTGACCGCAGAGAGCCGCCGCCATGCATGACGAGCCCTTCCCGGAAAGCCCCAAACTGACCGCGCGCCAACAGCAGATTCTCGATCTGATCCAAAGCGCCATCGCACGCACCGGCGCCCCGCCGACCCGAGCCGAGATCGCCAATGAACTGGGCTTCAAATCGGCCAACGCCGCTGAAGAACACCTGCAGGCGCTGGCGCGCAAGGGCGTGATCGAACTGGTCAGCGGCACCTCGCGCGGCATCCGGCTTCGCGGCGAGGCCCTGCGCTCGCTCAACGAATCGCGGATCAAACAGCTCATGCTGCCTCTGCCCAACCTGGCCCAGCTGGCGCTGCCTCTCATTGGTCGGGTCGCCGCCGGCCATCCGATTTTGGCGCAGGAACATATCGACCAAACTTACTACCTTGAAGCCGGTCTGTTCCAGCGCAAGCCTGACTACCTGCTCAAAGTGCGCGGCATGAGCATGCGCGATGTCGGCATCATGGACGGCGACCTGCTGGCGGTTCAGCAAAGCCGGGAGGCCCGCAACGGTCAGATCGTGGTGGCGCGCTTGGGCGATGAGGTCACCGTCAAGCGTTACCGGCGCGGCAAGAACGGGATCGAACTGCTGCCCGAGAACCCCGAATTCAAGCCGATATGGGTCGGCCCGGAGGATCCCTTTGAGCTCGAGGGTCTGGCCGTCGGACTGATCCGCAACACCATGCTGATCTGAGGCTGCATTCATGCCCAGACACCGCAACGACGCAAGGTCGCCACGACTACAGCGGCCAGAGAGGGCCGGCACGTCCATGCCGCGGGTTCTAAGGGCCATGGGGGCGGGTCTGATGGGCGGTTTCGGCGGGATCTTCATAGCTCTGCTCTGCCCCAAGAGCGACCGCCCGCGAAACACCTCAGACCGCTGCGAACCCTAAGCGCAAACAAGTCGGCTGCAGACGGCCGCCTGAAGACCTGGCCGCCCCTCGCGCTTGAGATGCCGACACAGGGCACCTCCGAGCGCACCCAGACCCGCTGCGGGCGGGCCCGACCTTGAGCTTGGGGGCACAATAAGGTCATGAATATCGTGATACTGGACGACTATCAGGATGCGGTCCGCAAACTCAGGTGCGCCTCCAAGCTCGACGCCTATCCGGCCAAGGTCTACACCAACACGGTCAAGGGCATAGGCCAACTCTCGGTACGACTGAAGGACGCCGAGGTGCTGGTTTTGATCCGGGAGCGCACGCCGATCAGTCGGTCGCTGGTTGAAAAACTCCCCAAGCTCAAGCTCATTTCACAGACTGGTCGGGTGGGCGGCCAC
>JBILUT010000112.1:0-5576 GCA_044370875.1 Polaromonas sp.
CAGCTAAAAAAAGGGCTGCTGCCGAGCCGATCAGACCGACTCTTCCCGGGCCAGACGTTCGATATAGGTCACAAAGGCCCGGTCTTCGCCACGCAGCAGTTGCGGCAGTGCAGCTCGAAAATCTTCGCGGCGACACCACTCGCGCATGTAGTCGTCCCAGGAATTCCAGCGCCGTCGCTCGGTCTCGCTCATCTCGCTCTTGTAGGCAATCAGATAGGCACGCTCAAACAAGGAGATCAGCATGTCGAAGATGACCAGCATGCGCTCCCGCTGCTCAGGCGTGGCAGCCTCGAGCGCCGGGGCAGAGCGCAGCTGCAGGTCAGGATGGGCCAGTACCACCTTGAGGAAATCGTTGTAGGCGTCGGACAGTAGCTGATAGGCTTCTTCTTCCTCGTTCTCACGCTCTTTGCGCTGCTCAATCCAGAACACCCAAAAGGCAAAGGGCAAGCCGATGACCGTGACCGCATAGCTGGCCATCTCCAGCCCCTGCATGAAACCGATCTCGCTCATGCGCCCACCTGCCTGGGCAGGCTATCGGAAAAGAGCCGCACCAAAGGGTGGAAAGAAGACGCAAGGAACATGATGATCACCAGGGGCGGGCCCGCTCAGGGCAGAGCGGCCAGCCGCGCATCGGGCTGGACGGCCTGCGCGTATATGTCGTCAATGCGCTCGGGCTGATCGATCGAAATTTTCAGATCTTTGAGCAATCCGTCTGACAGGCCGTAAACCCAGCCGTGCAACATGAGCTTCTGTCCACGCTCCCAGGCGTCCTGCACCACAGTGGAGCGCGCCACATTGACCACCTGCTCAATCACATTGAGCTCAACCAGCAAATTGCCACGCAGCAGCGGGTCGGCTGCCTCGAGCAGACTCCGATGCCGCGCGGCCACGTCCTTGATATGGCGCAGCCAGTTATCGGCCAAACCCACTCGCGTCCCGTTAAGCGCGGCCAGCACACCGCCACAGCCGTAGTGGCCCACCACCATCAGATGCTCAACGTGCAGCTGGTCAACGGCGTACTGGATCGTTGACAAGCAATTGAGGTCGGTGGGCACCACCACATTGGCCACATTGCGATGCACAAATACTTCGCCGGGCTCGAGCCCGGTAATCTGATTGGCAGGGACCCGGCTGTCCGAGCAACCGATCCACATGTACCGCGGGTTTTGCTGGTGCGAGAGATTGCTGAAAAAGCCCGGCCGCTCGGCTTCCATGCGGCCGGCCCAGCTTCGGTTGTGTGCGAGAAGATGGCGCAGTGGCATGATCAACCTCACTGCCCTGCGGTCTCGGCGAACAGCTCGCGCCCGATCAGCATGCGTCGGATCTCGCTGGTGCCAGCACCGATTTCATAGAGCTTGGCATCGCGCCAGAGTCGGCCCAGGGGATAGTCGTTGATATAGCCATTGCCACCAAAAATTTGCACGCCTTCACCGGCCATCCAGGTCGCTTTTTCTGCACACCAGAGAATGACCGAGGCGCAGTCCTTGCGAACCTGTCGCACATGCTCACTGCCCAGTTGATCCAGGTTCTTGCCTACCGTATAGCAAAAGGATCGTGCAGCCTGCAGCACGGTGTACATGTCAGCCACCTTCCCCTGTATGAGCTGAAATTCGCCGATGCTCTGCCCGAACTGCTTGCGATCATGAATGTACGGAACCACGTTGTCCATCACGGCCTGCATGATGCCGATAGGACCGGCGGCCAGGACAGCACGTTCGTAGTCCAGACCGCTCATCAGGACCTTGGCCCCGTTGTTGAGCCCGCCGAGGATGTTTTCTGCAGGCACCTCCACATTCTCGAAGACCAGTTCCCCGGTGTGGCTGCCCCGCATGCCCAACTTGTCGAGCTTTTGCGCGATTGAGAAGCCCTTCATGCCCTTTTCAATCAGGAAGGCGGTCACGCCACGCGCGCCCAACTCGGGCTCACTCTTGGCATAAACCACCAGCGTATCGGCGTCAGGGCCATTGGTGATCCACATCTTGCTGCCATTGAGCAGGAAATAGCCGCCCTTGTCTTCGGCGCGCAGCTTCATGCTGATGACATCGCTGCCGGCACCCGGCTCGCTCATGGCCAGCGCACCGACATGCTCGCCAGATATCAGCTTGGGCAGATACTTGGCGCGCTGGGCCTCGGTGCCATTGCGCTTGATTTGATTGACACACAAATTAGAGTGCGCCCCGTAGCTCAGCCCCACCGAGGCGCTGGCTCGCGATATTTCTTCCATCGCGACCATGTGGGCCAAATAGCCCATGTTGGCACCGCCATACGCCTCGCTCACGGTGATACCCAGCACGCCCAGGTCGCCCATCTTTCGCCACAGGTCCATGGGGAACTGATCGGTCCTGTCGATCTCGGCGGCACGTGGCGCAATTTGGTCTTGCGCAAAATCGCGCACCGCATCGCGCAAGGCATCGATGTCCTCACCGAGTTGAAAATTAAGTCCAGGCAGATTCATGTTGGAGAGTGGGCAAAAAGGGGTTGTTCGGGCCGACTGGACGCGTCAGTAGGTCTTGGTCACAGGCGCCAGAGTTTGCTGCATGACTGCGCAATCCTTGCGCTGGCCCTCATGGACGTGCATCACCTCGGCTGTGGTGACGATGATGCGACGACCTGCCTTCACCACACGGCCGATCGCCCGCAATTCACCTCCCTCAAACGCATTGAGAAAGTTGATCTTGTATTCGATGGTGGTGACCTCCATGCCCTCAGGGGCCACCGTCAGCGCAGCGTAGCCCCCGGCGATATCGGCCAGAGCGCCGATGGCCCCGCCATGAAAGCCGCCCTGCTGCTGCGTGACCTTGTCTGAGTAAGGCAGGACGAGTTCGCAAAGGCCCGGCTCGACGCGCAGCAAGCGAGCACCCAGGTGCTGCATCATGCCTTGACGGGCAAAGCTGTCCTGCACCCGGCTCAAGGCGATGGCGGCCGGATCGGAGGTGTGGTTTGGGTGGGTGGTCATAAGCAGTGGGGTTGGGTCAAGCTCAGGCAGCCTGTCGTTTGGCCGTGCGGTTGAGCAAGGCCCGCGCTTCCTTTTCGTGGGCCTTGATCTCCTCCAGATTGGCTTGCAGATCGGCCATTTGTTCCTCAATCTGCCTCTTGTGCCCCTCCAGGATGACCAGAAACTTGCGCAGCTGTGGCACGGTATCGCGTGGGCTTTCGTAGGTGTCGATGATTTCCTTGGCCTCGGTCAGGCTCAGACCCAGGCGCTTGGCGCGCAGAGTGAGCTTCAGACGAGTTCGATCGCGGGCGCTGTAGATTCGATTGCGACCGCCCGGGCCTTCTCGACGCGGCTGCAACAGACCCATGTCTTCATAAAAGCGCATGGCCCGGGTGGTCAGGTCAAATTCCTTGGCAAGGTCGCTGATGGTGTAGTTTGTGACCATGGGTGAATGCAGATGCGACAGACTCAAGGGCAGACTGCATGGCCACCCTGGGCGACAGGACGGCCGCTTTTTGCTGCCTACAATGGCATGACGTTTACGTAAACGTCAACCAAACCGCAATATAACGCAGTTCCCGCGACTCCCCCATGAATCCTCTCGAAGACGCCCTGCTCTACCCCTGGGGCCAGAACCTACCGGCACCAGGCAGCGCCAAAGCCGTTGCTCCGGGCGTGAGCTGGGTTCGCATGGGCCTGCCTTTTGCGCTGGACCATATCAATCTCTGGCTGCTGGGCGATACGCTGGACGGTCGCGCCGGCTGGACCGTGGTCGACACCTGCATCGATCGGGCCGAATCGCGCGAGCAATGGGCGCAGCTGATGGAGACCTCGATGCAAGGTCTACCGGTGCTGCGCGTGGTAGCCACCCATATGCACCCAGACCACCTGGGGCTGGCGCATTGGCTGGGAGAGCGCTTTGATGCGCCCCTGTGGATCAGTATGAGTGACTTCCTGATGGCGCGACTGGCCGTCAATCAGGAGGACTCCTTCGGCGGACAGGCCACCGCCGAATTTTTCGCGCAGCACGGTATGACCGACCCTCAGGTATTGGCAGCGGTGGTGGGGCGCAAGAACCATTACGCGTCGCTGGTACCTCGTGTGCCCGGGCACTACCGCAGGCTGCAGGATGGGCAAGTGTTGTCCATTGGGGGAATGAATTGGCGCTGCATCAGCGGCTACGGCCATTCACCCGAGCACATCGCCTTGTATTGCGAGGACTCACGGCTTGAACGCCCGGTGCTGATCAGCGGGGACATGGTGCTGCCGCGCATCTCCACCAACATCAGCGTCTACGAAACCGAGCCCGACGGCAACCCGCTGCAGCTGTTCCTCGACTCTCTGGGCAAATTTCTGCACCTGCCCGCCCAGACCCTGGTGCTGCCCTCACACGGTCGGCCTTTCGTTGGCTTGCACGAGCGGGTGGAGCAGCTACGGCACCATCATCAGGATCGGCTCGATGAAGTCATGCAAGCCTGCGACCGACAGGCGCAGTCGGCCGCGGACGTGGTGAAAGTGATGTTCAAGCGCAGCCTGGACTTGCACCAGATTACCTTTGCCCTCGGCGAGAGCCTGGCGCATCTCAATCTACTCTGGCACGCCGGACGCTTGAAGCGATACACCGACGATCGAGGGGTATGGCGGTTCGCGCCGGCATGAGAGGACCCAGGCTGCGGCCCGAGCGCCCCTTCTCTGTGGAGCTCAGTCGCAGACTGCGGTCTCGTTGACCTCAAGCCAGAAGTCGACCAAGCTGGCGATCTTGCTGCGGTACTGGGCAAACGCTACCGGCTTGGACACATAGCCATTGGCGCCGCTGCGGTAGCAAGCCAGCACGTCTTCGGGCAGGCGAGAAGAGGTCAGCATGACCACCGGCAGCACTGCGGTGGCCGGGCAGCCCCGCAGCAATTGCAACACCTCAAGACCTGGTCGGTCCGGCAAATGCATATCAAGAATGACCAGAGCTGGCAGCTGACTCGGATCACGCGATGCGAAACGTCCCTGCGCCCAAAGGTAATCGAGCGCCTCTCGACCATCGCGAGCCCAGACCACCTCGCAACCGGGTGCAGCCGCCTCGATGGCGCTGCAGGTCAGCACCCGCAAGTCCGGTTTGTCTTCCACCAAGAGAATTTTTCTATCTGTCATGTCTGACCCCCGCTGAGTGAGCGGGTGACAGTCTAGAAATGAATAGGCCCCGAAAGCTTAAAAAAAGTTAACTGAGCCCACTGTAAAAAATTCACCAACTGGCGATGGGATGGTCGCGCAGCTGGCGACGCAAATCAGCGTAGTCGGGCACCACAGCGCCAACCGTCTCCCAGAACCGTGGGCTGTGGTCCATCACCCGTAGATGACTGAGTTCATGAACCACCACATAGTCAATCAGGGCTGGGCTGAAGTGAATCAGGCGCCAGTGCAGGCGAATGGACCCATCGGCACCAGCACTGCCCCAACGGGTCGCCGCGCTGCTCAGCGACAAGCGTTTCCAATGCACCCCCAGTTGCGGCGCAAAGTGATCGAGCCGTGATTCAAACCATAGGCGGGCCCGGCCCATCAGCCAGGCCTGGGCGGCATCACGAATCTGGTCGGCGCTTGCACTGAGCGGCAAGCCCAGAGGCAAGACCGTCTGGGCCAGCAGCGATTGCGA
>JBILUT010000001.1:0-18689 GCA_044370875.1 Polaromonas sp.
AAGAACTGCATCTGCTCGTTGACCATGGTGTGATTGGTCACGAGTTTGGTGAAGGCAGTCTTTTCGGTGGCGTTGGGAAGCTCACCGTAGAGCAGCAGGTGGCAGGTTTCTAGAAAGTCGCAGTGGGTGGCCAGTTGCTCAATGGGGTAGCCCCTGTAGAGCAGCTCACCCTTGTCGCCGTCGATGTAGGTGATGGCCGATTGGCAGGAAGCGGTCGAGAGAAAGCCCGGGTCGTAGGTGAACATCCCGGTTTGCGCATAGAGCTTGCGGATGTCGATCACATCGGGCCCGACGCTGCCCTTGTAGACGGGCATTTCAATGCTGGGGCTGCCGTTGCTGAAGGTCAGCGTGGCCTTGTTGTCAGCTAGTTTCATGGCGTTTCCTTTTTTCTAGGCTCGGTTTCGTTAGGGGGCGTCATGCAAAGCTGGACGGCGCAGTAACGCCAGAACATCCACGGCTTCGGCCGTGGCCGCATGGGCATCGTCAATTTGGTTGGGCTGCTTGCGTCGCAGCAGCAAGTCCAGCAGGTCGTTATCGGACAAGGCCATCAGGTCGTCCAGGCCCTGCGCCTGCCTGACCGTGATGCGCCCCTCGAAGTCCCGAAAAAAGCGCTCGATGAATAGATCGTTTTCAAGCAGGCCACGGCGGCAGCGCCACTTCAGGCGTGACAGACGCCTTTCGTCGAGCAGTTCGTGGGCCGGCGCTTGCATGGTCATCGGCGGTTTGGAGGGCTCGATCAGACCGAGCGCAAAACCATCATTTCCTTGATCTTGCCGATGGCACGGGTGGGGTTGAGCCCCTTGGGGCAGACATCGACGCAGTTCATGATGGTGTGGCAGCGGAACAGCCGGTAGGGATCCTCGAGATTGTCGAGCCGCTCGGCGGTGGCCTGGTCGCGGCTGTCGGCGATGAAGCGGTAGGCCTGCAGCAAACCGGCGGGGCCTACGAACTTGTCCGGATTCCACCAGAAACTTGGGCAGCTGGTCGAGCAACTGGCGCAGAGGATGCATTCGTACAGGCCATTGAGCTCATCGCGCTCTTCAGGCGACTGCAGACGCTCTTTTTCGGGCGGCACTGTTTCATTAACCAGGTAAGGCTTGATCGAGTGGTACTGCTTGAAGAATTGGGTCATGTCGACGATCAGGTCGCGGATCACCGGCAAACCGGGCAAGGGCTTGAGCACGATCTCGCCCTGGAGCGTATTCATGTTGGTCAGGCAGGCCAGGCCATTCTTGCCATTGATGTTCATCGCGTCTGAACCACACACGCCCTCCCTGCAGGAGCGGCGGAAGGACAGGGAGGGGTCGGCCTCTTTGAGCTTCATCAGCGCATCGAGCAGCATGCGCTCGGTGCCGGTCAGTTCGATCTCGACCGTTTGCATGTAAGGCTTGGTGTCCTTGTCCGGGTCGTAGCGATAAATCTTGAAGATGCGTTTTGTCATGTCGTGCTCCGGATGCGTGCGGATTTATTTCAGAACGTGCGGACTTTGGGAGGAACCGACTCGACCGTCAGGGGCTTGAGGTTGACCGGCTTGTAATCGAGCCGGTTGCCCTGGCTGAACCAGAGTGTGTGCTTCATCCACTGCGCGTCGTTGCGGCCCAGTGGGTATTGCGGGTCATCGGCCGGACGCTCGTAGTCGTTGACCGTGTGAGCACCACGGCATTCTTTGCGTGCAGCCGCCGAGGTCATGGTGGCCTGGGCCGCCTCGATCAGGTTTTCGACCTCGAGCGCCTCGATACGGGCGGTGTTGAAGACTTTCGACTTGTCCTTCAGGCCAATGCGGGCCACGCGCTCGCGGATGGCGTTGATCTTGGCCTCGCCCTCGTCCATGCTGGCCTGGGTGCGGAACACGCCGGCGTGCTGTTGCATCGTGCTGCGGATGTCGCTGGCCACGGCCTGTGCGTATTCGCCGTCGGTGGTGGAGTCCAGCCGGTTCAATCGTGCCAGCGAGAGTTCGGCGCCATCAGCCGGCAGATTCTTGTGCTCTGCCTTGGGGTTGACGTTGGCCACAATGTGGTTGCCCGCGGCACGTCCGAAGACCAGCAGGTCGAGCAGTGAGTTGGTACCCAGTCGGTTGGCACCATGCACCGACACGCAAGCACATTCACCCACCGCATACAAGCCGCCCACGATTTTCTGGTTGCCCTTTCCGTCTGGTGCCACCACTTGCCCATGGATATTGGTCGGAATGCCGCCCATCTGGTAGTGAATGGTGGGCACCACCGGAATCGGTTCGCGGGTGATATCTACGTTGGCAAAGTTAACCCCAATCTCATAGACCGAGGGCAGGCGTTTGTGGATGGTCTCAGCGCCCAGGTGATCGAGCTTGAGCAGCACGTAGTCTTTGTTGGGGCCGCAACCCCGGCCTTCTTTGATTTCCTGGTCCATGCAGCGCGAAACGAAGTCGCGCGGGGCCAGGTCTTTGAGGGTCGGCGCGTAGCGCTCCATGAAGCGCTCGCCTTGGCTGTTGAGCAAGATAGCGCCCTCGCCACGACAGCCTTCGGTGAGCAGCACGCCGGCGCCGGCCACGCCAGTCGGGTGAAACTGCCAGAACTCCATGTCTTCCAGCGGAATGCCCGCGCGAGCGGCCATGCCCAGCCCGTCCCCCGTGTTGATAAAGGCATTGGTGGAGGCCGCAAAGATGCGGCCGGCACCACCTGTGGCCAGCAGGGTGGTCTTGGCCTCCAGGATGTAGACCTCGCCGGTCTCCATTTCGAGAGCCGTGACGCCGACCACATCGCCGTCGGCGTCACGGATCAGATCGAGCGCCATCCACTCCACAAAGAAGTTGGTTTTCTCGCGCACGTTTTGCTGGTAGAGGGTGTGCAGCATGGCGTGGCCGGTGCGATCGGCGGCTGCGCAGGCCCGCTGTACCGGCTTCTCGCCGTAGTTGGCGGTGTGGCCGCCGAACGGGCGCTGGTAGATGGTGCCGTCCGGGTTGCGGTCAAAGGGCATGCCCATGTGCTCGAGGTCATAGACCACCTTGGGCGCTTCCCGGCACATGAATTCAATGGCATCTTGGTCACCCAGCCAGTCTGAGCCCTTGACCGTGTCGTAGAAGTGGTAGTGCCAGTTGTCCTCGCTCATGTTGCCCAGCGAGGCTCCAATGCCGCCTTGTGCGGCCACTGTGTGCGAGCGGGTGGGGAAGACCTTGGACAACACGGCCACATTGAGGCCGGCGCGTGCCAGCTGCAGAGAGGCTCTCATGCCGGACCCGCCGGCGCCGACGATCACCACATCAAAGCGGCGCCTGGGGAGTTTGGAGCTTGCGGTCATGGAATCAGAATCTCCAGAGAACTTGAATGGCCCAGCCCGCATTGGCCACGAGCCAGACGATGGTGAATGCCTGCAAGGCCAGACGGATGCCCACGGGCTTGATGTAGTCCATGAAGACATCGCGCATGCCCACCCAGACGTGGTAGAGCAGGGCGATGATGACTGCAAAGGTCAGGGTCTTCATGGCCTGGGGCGCGAAGATGCCCGACCAGGTGTCGTAGCTGATCGGTCCTGAACTGAGCAGCACCTGCGCCAACACGATCACGGTGAACAGGGCCATCAGGACCGCGGTTACGCGCTGGGCGAGCCAGTCTCGCGTGCCGTAATGCGCACCGACCACGATGCGTCTGGAGCCGTAGTTGACTGCCATTTTTTTCTTGCTCCCAGGTCAAAGAATCAGTACAGGCCGAACAGCTTGGCGCCCAGAACTGCAGTCAGCGCCAGGCTGATGATCAGCACGATGCGGGCTGAAGCGCTCCCCGAGCGCTTGTCAACCGCAGCATGGTTGATGTCCATGCGCAGATGACGCACGCCGGCGCAAAAGTGGTGCAAATAGGCCCAGATCAAGGCCAGGGCCAGCAGTTTCCAGATGAAGCCGGGTAGCCCCAGCATGCCCACCGAGAAGGCGCTGGCAAAGCGCTCGAAAGAAATCTCTGAAGAGATCGAGGTGTCAAACATCCAGATGATGAATGGCATGAGCAAGAACATCAACACACCGCTGATGCGGTGCAGGATCGAGACCCAGCCGGCTGCCGGAAGGCGGTAGCTGGGCAGATCGCTCAGGGCGTTGATATTGCGGAATTCGGGGCGTTTGCGGGCGCTGGTCGCAGATTCGGACATGCGTATGCTCTCTCTTGAAGGGTCGATGACTGCCTGTTTTTTATTCCCTTGGCTGGAAATTCTATTGCAACGCAGCATGACTTTTGGTGGCGCATCGGGGACAGCGGGCTCGCTGCGGTGCGTTTGCGATCTTTCAGTCTGCCAGACGCGTTCTTGCAGATACGAAGTAAGAATGCAGAAGCTGACACCATGGTTACAACGCATCCAGATGGGTCAGCAGGGCCTGGGCTTTTGTCTCGATCTCGGCCATTTCGCCGGGCTCAATGCGCTGCAGGTTCTTGGTCATCAGGCTGGTACGCGGGTTTGCCCCTAGTTCGGCCTGGTGGGTTTTGAGGAAATACCAGTAAAGGGTGGTCAGAGGGCAGGCCTTCTCGCCTGTTCGGCGCTGCGGCTCGTAGTGGCAGCCCTGGCAGTAGTTGCTCATCCGATGGACGTAAGCGCCGCTGGCAATGTAGGGCTTGCTGGTAAACCTTGGCCCTGCGGCAAACAGGGCCATACCGGCCGTATTGGGCAACTCCACCCACTCGACCGCGTCCACGTACATGGACAAGTACCAATCGCACAGCTCCCCAGGCTTGATTTGCGCCAGCACGCCGAACATACCCGTGACCATCAGGCGCTGGATATGGTGGGCGTACCCATGCTCAAGGGTTTGCCCGATGCACTGCGCCATGCAGTTCATGCGGGTCTGGCCGGTCCAGTACCAGGCGGGCAGCGGTCGATCATGCCCGAAGTGGTTGGCGGTCTTCAGACCGGGCATGTCCAAGTGGTACACCCCGCGCATGAACTCGCGCCAACCCAGCACCTGACGGATGAAGCCCTCTACGCTGGCCAGGTCCAAGTGGTGCTCGCGCCAGGCGCGTTCGGCCGCTTGCACCACCTCCAGCGGGCGGAGCAGCTTGAGGTTGAGCGAGCTTGAAATCAAGGAGTGCCAGCCAAAGGTCATGCCGGTCCACATCGCATCCTGATGCTTGCCAAATTGAGCCAGACGATGCGCGATGAAGTCATCGAGCGCCTGCAAGGCCTGGGCCCGGGTGACGGGCCATCTGAAATCGGCCAGGCTGCCCGGGTGATGGGCAAAGCGGCGCCCCACCAGCGCCAGCACGTCACGGGTGATGGTGTCGGGCTCGAAGGCCGGCGCCGGCGGCACGGGTCCGGGCCCCGATTTGCCAAAGCCGCTGCGGTTGTCGGCATCGAAATTCCACTGCCCGCCAGCCGGCTCATCGCCGTCCATGAGCACCTTCCAGTCTTTGCGCATCTGACGGTAAAAAAATTCCATGCGCAGTTGGCGGGAGCGGCCAGCCCACTTTGCAAAGGCCCGGGTGCTGCACAGGAAGTGCGCATCCTCAACCCACCGCAGTGGCAAGCCGCTGGGCACGGCCGCTTCAATCTGCTGGCGCACGCGCCAATCTCCCGGCTCGGTACCAATCACGCCCACCGGGTCAAACTTGGCGATGGCTGCCTGCAGGCCTTCTCCCAGGCTGGCGTCGTCCTTCTCATCAAGCCGACGGTAGTGCACGGTCAGGCCCCGCGTACGCAGCTCCTCGGCAAAGTGCCGCATGGCCGATAGAAACAGCGCAATGCGCATGGGGTGCGAACGGACATGCGTGGATTCTTCTCGGGCCTCGATCATCACCACCACATCGCGTTGGGGGTCGGCCTCGTCCAGCGCAGAGCTGCGGGCATCGAGCTGGTCGCCCAAAACCAGGATCAGGTGGCGTGCTTTCATGGGGCCTGGGTGCCGGCGCGGCGGCAAGCTTCGCTGCAATAACGCACCTGATCCCAGGTGCTGGCCCAGCGCTTGCGCCAGCTCATCGGTCGCCCGCAACTTTGACAGGGTTTTGTGGGCAGGTAGGACTTGTTACCCTTAAAGCCGCTCGGCCCGACTGCACGCGACGATTTGCTGGTCATGGCCTGGGTGCTGACTCAGTTCAAGCTGTTGCGGTAGTGGTGGCTGTCCGTGCGGTAAAGCGCACGACGCAGTTCCATGGGGGCATCTTGGTAGGTGTATGCCACCCTCTCGACGCTCAGCAAGGGCGCGCCAACCGGCACGTGCAGATGTTCGGCTGCCGCATCATCGGCGGCTACCGCACGCAGCTTTTCGTCGGCACGCACCATGCGCACCCCGAACTCGGTTTCGAAAAGGGCATACATGGTCCCCTCGTGGCTGGCCAGCCGATCTGCGGTCAGCCCCTTGAACGCGCTGCCCGGTAGCCAAAGTTCTTCCAGGATGGTGGGTACGCCCCGAAAGGCGAGTACCCGCCGCACTTGCAGCACCGAATCGCCGGTACGAAGGGCCAGGATGCGCGCGACATCGGCCGGTGCGCGCTGACGCCGGCAGTCGATGATGCTGCGCTGCGCGGGGCCTTCGTTGGCCGCATCGCCGTGATCGGGCATGAGCCTGAGAAAACGGTATTGCACATGCTGCTCGGCATGTGTGGCCACGAAGGTGCCGCGCCCCTGTCGGCGCACCACCAGATGATCGGCCGCCAACTCGTCGATGGCCTTGCGTACGGTGCCCTGGCTGACCCGATAGCGGCCGGCCAGTTCGATTTCGCTGGGAATCAGGTCGCCTGGCTTCCATTGCCCTGCTTGCATGCTTTGCAGGATCAGGGCCTTGATCTGCTGATACAGCGGGCTAAAGGCGGGTGCGGCCGAAGCCTCATCGGCTGGCGCAGCGTCTGCGTTTTGGGAGGGGGCTGGCATCGGCTTGGAGGAGGGGCAGGTCGGTGAGGGCTTGAGGGATGGAAGGAACCCAAATCATATCTCTTATATAAGACATAAGACAAATTGACCCTCTGGGTTTTCCCGCATAGAATCGCCCGCGCTGCGAGGCCGCTCCCATCTTGCTTTTCGCCGGAGCCGTCTCGACTGCGGCGCTGCTCTGCAGCCCCCAAGACCTCTTTGAATTTCTCTTTTTTGTTCTGGAGCCCCCCATGAAAAAACCCGTCCGTGTTGCTGTCACCGGTGCTGCTGGTCAGATCGGTTATGCCCTGCTGTTTCGCATTGCCTCTGGCGAGATGTTGGGCAAGGATCAGCCGGTCATCCTGCAACTGCTGGAGATCCCGGACGAGAAAGCGCAGAAGGCGCTCAAGGGCGTGATGATGGAGTTGGAGGACTGCGCCTTCCCCTTGCTGGCTGGCATGCAGGCATACAGCGATGCGACCCAGGCCTTCAAGGACACCGACTACGCGCTGCTGGTGGGTGCCCGCCCGCGCGGGCCGGGTATGGAGCGTGCTGACCTGCTGGCGGCCAATGCCCAGATTTTCACCGCCCAAGGCAAAGCGCTTAACGCATCGGCCTCGCGCAACGTCAAGGTGCTGGTGGTGGGCAACCCTGCCAACACCAATGCCTACATTGCCATGAAGTCAGCACCGGATCTGCCGGCCAAGAATTTCACGGCCATGCTGCGACTGGACCACAACCGCGCGCTCAGCCAGATTGCCGCGAAGACCGGCAAGGCGGTGGCCGACATTCAAAAGCTCTGTGTGTGGGGCAATCACTCGCCCACCATGTACGCCGATTACCGCTTTGCCACCATCGGCGGGCAATCGGTCAAAGACATGATCAACGATCAGGTCTGGAACGAAACCGTTTTTCTGCCCACTGTGGGCAAGCGCGGCGCGGCCATCATCGAGGCGCGTGGCCTGTCCTCTGCGGCCTCGGCGGCCAATGCGGCCATTGATCACATGCGCGACTGGGCCCTGGGTACCAACGGCGCCTGGGTCACCATGGGCGTGCCTTCGCAGGGCTGGTATGGGATTCCCAAGGAGGTGATGTTCGGCTTTCCGGTCACCTGCGCGGGCGGTGAGTACTCGGTCGTCGAGGGACTGCCGATTGATGCGTTCAGCCAGACCTGCATCGACAAGACGCTCAAGGAACTCACCGACGAGCGGGCTGGTGTGGCCCACCTGCTCTGACCGGTTGATGGGTCCCTCCCACTAGCATACCTGCCGGCATGATCCACCCGCGCCAAGTCCTTTTGGGTGCGCAGGCGGCCGCTGGCGTGCTGCCGGTGTGTGACCATTACAGCGGCGTGCCCGACCGCATGCGCAAAAGCCTGCAACTGCAGGCGCAGATGCAGCAGGAGTTTGGGGCTTGCGTCTTTGATGTCACGCTCGATTGCGAGGACGGCGCGCCGGTCGGGGGTGAGGCCGAGCATGCGGCCTTGGTGGCTGAGCTCGTTCTTGGGGCTGCGCCAGAGGCACGCGTGGCGGCGCGCATTCATCCGACCGACCACGGCGCATTTGCCGATGACCTGCGCATCCTGGCCGGGCATGCCGCGAAACGGCTGACCCATCTGATGATTCCCAAGGTGGAGTCGCTGGCCGATGTGCAGCAGGTAGACCGCGCATTGCGAGCCTTGGGGCCTGATGCAGCGGCGCTGCCGATTCATGTGTTGCTTGAATCGCAGCGCGCGGTGCATGCGGCCTTCGAGATTGCGGCCCATCCGCGGGTGCAGTCGATCAGCTTTGGCCTGATGGACTTTGTCTCCAGCCACAACGGGGCGATTGGTGCTCAGGCCATGACGGCCGCGGGGCAGTTCACCCATCCTCTGGTGATGCGCGCCAAGCTGGAGATCGCAGCTGCTTGCCATGCCAGCGGCAAGGTGCCTTCGCACTGTGTGGTGACCGAATTTTCCGATGGCCAGGTTCTGCAGCAAGCGGCCGAGCGCGCTGCGCGCGAGCTGGGCTACACCCGCATGTGGAGCATTCATCCCAACCAGATTCGGCCTATCCTGGCTGCCTTTGCCCCGGCTGCGGCCGAGCTTCAGACCGCTGCCGACCTGCTGGCCGCTGCCCAGCAGGCGCAGTGGGCCCCGATCAGTTTTGAAGGCCGTCTGCACGACCGGGCCAGCTACCGCTACTACTGGCAGTTGCTTGAGCGGGGCCGTCGCACCGGCGCGTTATTGCCACAGGCCGCGCAGGGCTGGTTCGAATGAGTCATGATTGATCGAAACGACATTTTTTGAGGAGAAAAGCGATGAGCGATTTTTTGCAGACCTATCGTGCGCATGCGGCAGAGCGCGCGGCTCTTGGTATCCCCCCCTTGCCCTTGTCGGCCAAGCAGGTCGCCGAGTTGATCGAGCTGATCAAGGCTCCGCCTAAGGGAGAGGAAGCCTTTCTGATGGATCTGCTGACCCACCGGGTGCCGCCCGGGGTCGACGATGCGGCCAAGGTCAAGGCCAGTTTCTTGGCAGCCGTTGCACACGGCGATATTGCGGTGGCGCTGGTGTCCAAGGCCAAGGCCACCGAACTGTTGGGCACCATGGTCGGGGGCTACAACGTCAAACCTCTCATTGACCTGCTCGACGATGCCGAAGTAGCTGCTGTAGCCGCCAACGGTCTGAAGAAAACCCTGCTGATGTTCGACGCCTTCCACGACGTGGCCGAGAAGTGCAAGGCCGGCAATGCCAAGGCCAAGGAAGTGATGCAAAGCTGGGCTGAGGCCGAGTGGTTTACCTCGCGTCCCGAAGTGCCCAAGACCATCACGGTTACCGTCTTCAAGGTCCCCGGTGAGACCAACACCGACGACCTGTCCCCCGCACCCGATGCCTGGAGTCGTCCAGACATGCCGCTGCACTACCTGGCCATGCTCAAGAACACCCGTCCTGATGCGGCCTTCAGGCCTGAAGAAGACGGCAAGCGCGGCCCGATTCAGTTCATCGAGGACCTCAAGAAAAAAGGTCACCTGGTCGCCTATGTCGGCGATGTGGTGGGCACTGGATCGAGCCGCAAGTCGGCCACCAACAGCGTGATCTGGGCCACGGGCCAGGATATCCCTTTTGTCCCGAACAAGCGTTTTGGCGGTGTGACCCTGGGCGGCAAGATCGCTCCCATCTTCTACAACACCCAGGAAGACTCTGGCTCCTTGCCGATCGAGGTCGACGTCTCCAAGCTCGAGATGGGTGATGTGATCGACATCCATCCCTATGACGGCAAGATCACCAAGAACGGTGCTCCGTTGGTGAATTTTTCGCTCAAGAGCGACGTGCTGTTTGACGAGGTGCGTGCAGGCGGGCGCATCAACCTGATCATTGGTCGCAGCCTGACCGGCAAGGCCCGCGAGTTTATGGGCTTGCCCGCCTCGACCCAGTTCCGTCTGCCGCAGGCACCGGCCGCATCCAAGGCCGGCTTCACATTGGCGCAAAAGATGGTGGGTCGCGCCGTCGGCCTGCCGGAAGGCCAGGGCGTGCGTCCCGGCACTTACTGCGAACCCAAGATGACCACCGTGGGCTCGCAAGACACCACCGGCCCCATGACCCGCGACGAACTCAAGGACCTGGCTTGCCTGGGTTTTTCAGCCGACATGGTCATGCAGTCCTTCTGCCACACTGCCGCCTACCCCAAGGCGGTCGATGTGAAGATGCACCGCGAGATGCCCGCCTTCATCTCCAGCCGCGGCGGTGTTTCGCTGCGCCCGGGCGATGGCGTGATTCACTCTTGGCTCAATCGTCTGTTGCTGCCTGACACCGTGGGAACCGGCGGCGATTCGCACACCCGTTTCCCGATTGGCATTTCCTTCCCCGCGGGCTCGGGCCTGGTTGCCTTTGGTGCAGCCACCGGCGTGATGCCGCTGGATATGCCTGAGTCGGTGCTGGTTCGCTTCAAGGGGAAGATGCAGCCGGGGGTGACCCTGCGCGACCTGGTGCATGCCATTCCCCTGTACGCCATCAAGGCCGGCCTTTTGACCGTTGAGAAAAAAGGCAAGAAGAACGTGTTCTCTGGACGCATTCTTGAGATTGAGGGCTTGCCTGACCTGAAGGTCGAACAAGCTTTTGAACTGTCGGACGCTTCTGCCGAGCGCAGCGCTGCCGGTTGCACCATCAAGCTCAATAAAGAGCCGATCATCGAGTACCTCAAGTCCAATGTGGTGCTCATGAAGAACATGATCGCCAACGGCTACGAAGACAAGCGCACCCTGGCACGCCGCATCGAGAAGGTCGAGGCCTGGCTGGCCAAGCCCGAGCTGCTCGAGGCCGACAAGGATGCCGAATACGCCGCGGTCATCGAGATCGATCTGGCCGAGATCAAGGAGCCCATCGTCTGCTGTCCCAACGATCCGGACGATGCCAAGTTCATGAGCGAGGTTTCGGGTACCAAGATTGATGAGGCCTTTATTGGCTCGTGCATGACCAACATCGGCCATTTCCGCGCGGCCGCCAAAGTGCTGGGCAGCGCCCGCGATATTCCGGTCAAGCTGTGGGTGGCCCCGCCGACCAAGATGGACGAAAGCGAGCTCATCAAAGAGGGCCACTACGCCACCTTCGGCAACGCGGGTGCCCGCACCGAAATGCCCGGCTGCTCGCTGTGCATGGGCAACCAGGCCCAGGTGCGCGAAGGCGCTACGGTGATGTCGACCTCAACCCGCAACTTCCCCAACCGTCTGGGCAAGAACACCAACGTGTTCCTGGGCTCGGCCGAACTGGCGGCGGTATGCTCCAAGCTCGGCCGCATCCCGACCCTGGCCGAATACCAGGAAGCGGTGGGCATCATCAACAAGGACGCGGCCAACATCTACAAGTACATGAACTTCGACCAGATCGAGGAGTACGCGGAGACGGCCAAGGGTGTGACGGCTTGATGCTTGATGGTCTGCTGAAATGAAAAACGGCCCTTCGGGGCCGTTTTGCATGGACTTCAGCAAAAGCGATGGTCTCAGGAGCAGGCCAGCGGGTGCGCCGCGTACTGACCCAGCGAAAATTGCACAGGCCAGGGTGCTCGAGTATGGGCCTGCGCAGGTGTTTCGATGTCCGGCGCCTACTTCAGAATCTGAAACAGGTTGTTGAAGCTGTCTGTCCAGATGCGCAGGCCTGGCAGCTCTTCGATCGCCGCTTGCCCGCGTGAGACTTCAGGGCGCTTGAGTAAATCGGCGTCGCGGCTGAGCAGCATCCAGTCGGTGGTGGCCAGGTCGCTGTCCTTGGCGTCGTCGTCGATCAAGATCGCGTGCAGGCCCTGGTCTTGCGCCAGACGCTGGACCACCGGTCCAAGCCGCAGGAACCGGTTGGTAATGTGGATCGCGAGCACGCCGCCCGGCTTGAGGTGCCGCAGGTAGACCGCCATCGCTTCGCGCGTGATCAGATGGACCGGAATGGCATCGCTGGAGAAGGCATCAATGACCAGCACGTCGTATTGCTGAGGCGCCTCACGCTCCATGGCCAGGCGGGCATCGCCCAGCACGGTTTCGATCTTGGCCTGGCTGTCACTGAGGAAGAAGAACTCCTTGCGCGCCGCCTCGATCACCTGCGGATTGATTTCGTAGAAGCGGTAGGTGTCACCGGGCCGACCATAGGCGGCCAGCGTGCCCACGCCCAGTCCCACCACGCCCACGCGAATCGGCCCCGAGGGCTGCAGGGCGGCGATGGCCTGGCCCACGCCGGATGTGGCTCCATAGTATGAAGTGGGCTCTTTGCGGCGCGCCCCCAGGTGCTGTTCGCCGTGCATGATCATGCCGTGCAGCATGCGCCGCATGGTCTCTGGATCGTTCTCGGGGCCGGTGTCCTTGACGCGCAGGGTGCCGTAGAAGTTGCGCTCCATCACGCGGGTGTTGGACGACAAGCCGTCGAAGTGCAGCACGACGTAGTAGCCGGTGGTTCCAAGCGCAGCCAGCGCAGCCAGCGGCACCAGCTTGTGCGCCGATCGTGTGAGGTAAGCAGCCACGGCCAGCGTGATCAGCAAGCCGACGCCGAATTCATAGTAGGCCTTAAAGACCTTGGGCGCGATGAAACCCACCGCCAGACCGCCGAGCGCGCCGCCGAGTGAGACCATCAGGTAAAAGCCGGTCAGGTAGCGCGGTGAGGGCTTCATGGCGGCCAACTCACCGTGGAAGAACATGCACATCAGGAACAGGCCCACCGAAAACAGGGGCAGGGCTTCCTTGACGTCGACAATGCCTCGCTCGTGATAGACCGACCAGGCCATCGCAGCGACGGCCACCAGCATCGGCCCAAGGAACCAGCTGCGCCGATACCAGCCCTGGCCCTGCCGGCCCTCAAAACACAGGATGAAAGTCAGCAGGTACAGCGTCAGCGGCAGGATCCACAAGAAGGGCACCGACGCAATGTCATGGGCAATGTGATTGCTGACGGCCAGCAGCATGAAGGAGCCCATACCGGCCAGCAGCAGCCATATGGCGTAGTCGCCCGCACCCGGTGCGGGTCCGAGCGTGGCAGGCCCGGGGGCCGCGGCCACGGCTGTGGCTTGGGGTGCGGTTCGGGCGCCGTAAATGGCCGAGCCGGTGCAAAGCAGGGCAAAGAGGATGTAGCCCACGCTCCAGGTCCACGATTGCTCGCTGGTGTTGATCCAGGGTTCAATGGCAAAAGGATAGGCCACCAGGGCCAGCAGCGAGCCGAAATTAGACAGCGCAAATAGCCGGTACACAGTGGCACTCGGAAAGCTGCGCGCGAACCAGGCCTGCACCAGGGGGCCCGTTGTCGAAAGCAAAAAATAGGGCAGCCCGATGGTCAGGGTCAGCAGGCCCAGGATGCGCCAGGTGGGGTCTTCATCGCCGGCAGGCTTCCAGGCCGCATCCGGGATGATGGGCAGGGTGATCAAGCTGATGACCAGCAGGACGATGTGAACCAATGCTTGCCGCCGAGCATGAAGCTTGCGCGTGGTCCAGTCGGCATAGGCATAGCCGAACAGCAGCAGAAACTGGAAAAACACCAGGCAGGTGGTCCATACTGCAGCCGATCCGCCAAACCACGGCAGGATTTGCTTGGCCACGATGGGTTGCACCAGGAACAGCAGCACAGCGCTGATGAAGATGGTCAGGGCGTAGAGGGCCATCAAATTACCTACAGGCTTGAACCCGCAGGGGTTCGGATGTTTAGGAGGCGACGCTTGTTTAAAAAGAGTCGCGCGCGATTGTAGGGTCGAGGCTCGAGCGGCGAATTGGCGGCTTGGCGACGTAAATGGAGCCGCTTCAACTCATGCCACACTTGGGGCATGCAGACATCCGGTGAGGACGGTTCAGTGCCGCAGCTTTTGGTGGCTGGCGGCGGTATTGGCGCCTTGGCCGCAGCGCTGGCCGCGCAGAGAGCGGGTTGGACGGTACAAGTCTTCGAGCAGGCGCAAGAGTTCTCTGAGGTGGGGGCTGGGCTTCAACTGGGGCCTAATGCCACTCGCATCCTGCGCGCTTGGGGCCTGGAGTCTTCCCTGCATGCGATGGCCGCCTTTCCGGATGCCGTTGTCGCCCGCAGCCTTGGAGACGGGCGTGAACTGGCGCGGCTTCGCTTGGGGGCCTGTTCGCTTGAGCGCTACGGCGCGCCCTATGCCACGATGCATCGGCGCGATCTGCACCACCTTTTGCTCGAAGGTGTGCGACGTCATGCGGTGCAATTGCATCTGGGCTGCAGCGCCACCGGCTTTGAAGAGACCGGCGAGCAGGTCAGCTTGTTGGGGCCTGAAGGCCCCCTGGCGCAGGGGCAGGCTCTGATCGGTGCCGATGGGCTCTGGAGCCGGGTGCGCCAACAACTGCTGCGAGACGCCGCCGCCCAGCCCACCGGGCATCTGGCCTATCGTGCGCTCATTCCGAGGACCGACTTGCCCTCAGCCTTTCGGACTAACGAGGTAACGGCTTGGCTGGGCCCTCATCAGCATGGGGTGACCTATCCCATTCGCGGCGGCGAATTGCTCAATTTGGTTCTCATTGTTCAGGGGCAGCAGCCCCACGGGCTGCAGAGCTGGGACGATGTGGCGCTGGCCGACGATGTGCATCGCGCCCTGGCGCATGGCTGTGCCGCCTTGCGCGACCTGGCTGCTGCAGCGCCTGCTTGGGGGTGCTGGACCTTGTGTGACCGGCCCCCCATTGCAGGCCCCGAAGAGATGGCGCGCGGCCGGGTAGCCTTGTTGGGTGATGCGGCACATCCGATGCGCCCCTTTCTGGCCCAGGGTGCGGCGATGGCGCTGGAAGACGCAGCTGAACTGGGCTTGGCCCTGGGGAGCGTTAAAGAGGTCCATGCGGATTTGCCTTCGGCGCTGGGGCGTTATGCCCAGAAGCGGTGGCAGCGTGTGGCCCGGGTTCAGCAGCGCTCGCGGCGCAACGGTCGTCTCTTCCATCTGGGGGGGAGCTTGCAAAGGGCGCGTGATCTGGCCCTTGGTCTTTTGGGCCCAAGGCTGATGGACGTGCCTTGGTTGTACGCTTATCAAGGTGCCGTCACCGCTGATTCAACTTAAGGGGTCAGCGAATCCAGCGTGGGCAGGCCATGACGAGCGCGGGCCTTTTCGCAGCCATGGCTGCCGGGCTCTAGCTCTCGACAGGGGTTGGGCCGCCATTCATAGATGCCGCAGGCCACTTGGTGCCCGATCTGGCCGGTCAAAGCGGCGCAACGTATCGGGACATGGTCGGTACCCCGCATTCTGCAGGTGCTGCCGTTGACTTCGGCGGTCAGTCCATCGGGTACCGTTCCGCCGGCCGACAGTAACTCGTAGACTGAGAAATCAACCCTGAAGCTGGCGCAGCAGGCTCCGCAGGTGGTGCAGTGGTCCGCCATATCATGCGAGCCGCCCGAGCAAAAGGAACTCCATGAGTGCCTTTTGCACATGCAGCCTGTTTTTGCTTCGGCCGCTGCGCTTGACTTTGCTGCGCAAAGTCAGCCTGCGCTTAAACAAGCTGCCGCGCTGCGCGCGTGGCGTCTCGCACTTCATGCGAGCCGCCCGAGCAAAAGGAACTCCATGAGTGCCTTTTGCACATGCAGCCTGTTTTCGGCCTCGTCCCAGACGACGGATTGGGGGCCGTCTATGACCTCGGCGGACACTTCTTCGCCGCGATGGGCTGGCAGGCAGTGCATGAACAGGGCGTCAGGCTTGGCCGCCGCCATCATCTCGGGCGTGACGCACCAGTTGGCGAAGGCCTTTTTGCGTGCTTCGTTTTCGGCCTCGTAGCCCATGCTGGTCCAGACATCGGTGGTGACCAGATCGGCTCCCTGGCAGGCTTGCAGGGGGTCGCTGAACACTTTGTAGCTCTCGCCTGAGCGGATGCCGGCCACAGCCTGATCCACTTCGTAGCCGCTGGGCGTGCTCAAGTGCACGGTAAAACCCAGCAATTCGGCCGCTTGCAGCCAGGTGTTGGCCATGTTGTTGCCATCACCCACCCAGGCCACCACCTTGCCGGTAATCGACCCCCGGTGCTCGATGAACGTGAAGAGGTCCGCCATGATCTGGCAGGGATGGAATTCATTGGTCAGCCCGTTGATCACCGGCACCCGTGAGTGGGCCGCAAAGCACTCGATCTTGGTCTGCTCGTAGGTCCGGATCATCACCAGGTCCACCATGCGGCTGATGACTTTGGCGCTGTCCTCAATCGGCTCGGCTCGCCCGAGCTGGCTGTCTCCCGTGGTCAGATGAACCACCGAGCCGCCCAGTTGGTACATGCCGGCTTCAAAGCTCACGCGCGTGCGGGTCGAAGCCTTCTCGAAAATCATGGCCAGCGTTCGATCGATCAAGGGCTGGTGCTTCTCATAAGCCTTGAACTTGCGTTTAATGAGCGCCGAGCGATTGAACAGGTAGGTGTATTCCTCTGCGCTGAAGTCGCTGAACTGCAGGTAGTGGCGTACTGCCGGCGGCTTGGTGCTCATGCCGCGCCCTTCTCGGACAAGAGCGCACGGATCAGCGGGGACAAAATAGCCACGGTTTCATCGGCCTCGGCCTCGGTAAAGATCAGCGGCGGTACCAGACGGATCACAGAATCGGCCGTCACGCTAATGAGCAGGCCCGCCTCGGCGGCCCGCCCCATCAGTTCGCTGCACGGCACGGCCAGCTCAACGCCGATCATCAAGCCTTTGCCCCGAATCTCTTTGACGCCCTTGTGTGAGCCCAACTCGCGTTGCAGGGCCGCTCGCAGGTGTTCGCCGACTCGGGCTGCATGCTCGAGCAGACCCTCTTCTTCCATGATGCGGATCGTCTCCACGCCGGCGCGCATGGCCAGCGGATTGCCGCCAAAGGTGGTGCCGTGGTTGCCCACAGCAAAGAGATTGGCTGCCTTGGGGCCAGCCACCACAGCTCCCACCGGCACGCCCGAGCCCAGGCCCTTGGCCAGCGGCATGACATCGGGCTTGATGCCAGCCCACTGGTGTGCAAACCATTTGCCAGTGCGACCCATGCCGCACTGCACTTCGTCGATCATCAGCAACCAGTCGCGCTGGTCGCACAGCTTGCGAACCTGTTGCAGATAGCCGGCATCCATCGGGTTGACGCCGCCCTCGCCCTGAATGGCCTCGAAGAACACGGCGACCACATTGGGGTTGCCGGCGGTGGCTTTCTCCAGGGCTGCGATATCGTTGATCGGGACCCTGATAAACCCCTCCAGCAGCGGCTCGAAACCGGCCTGCACCTTGGGGTTGCCGGTGGCGCTGAGCGTGGCAATGCTACGGCCGTGGAAGGCTTTTTCGTAGACCACGATTTCCGGCCGATCGATGCCCTTGCCATGGCCGAACTTGCGCGCCAATTTCAGCGCCGCTTCATTGGCTTCCAGACCGGTGGAGCAGAAAAACACATTGCTCAGGCCCGAGAGCTCCACCAGCTTGGCCGCCAGTTGCTCCTGAAGCGGGACGTGGTAGTAGTTAGAGGTGTGAATGAGTTTGCCCACTTGGTCGCAAAGGGCGCTCACGAGACGGGGGTGGCCATGCCCCAGCGTGTTGACCGCAATGCCACCCAGCGCATCCAGATAGCACTTGCCTCCTGTGTCCCAGACGCGGCTGCCCTGACCATGCGACAGCGCAATTGGCAGGCGCCCATAGGTCGTCATGACGTGGGGCGAGGAGGGCGGCGTGGCAGAAGGGGCGCTCATGGTGGGGACTCGGCAAGAAAAAAGCCGGCTCACGCTGAAATCGGCGCTCGCCGGACCGGTTTGTCAGGGTCAAAACGAGAGTTGATGATACCCGGCCCGGCAGGTGCTTCATGCCATAGCCCCGAGCACCGCTGAGGTCACCGGGCGCCTCGCAGCCCGGCGATTCAAGTCTTATATAAGATATAATTCATAGGTCTTTACAGCCCCCTGAAGAAGTGGCTTTTGAGATCTGTTCTGCCTTCGGATTTTTTCTGGCCATCGAGCGAACGCATGCAGCGGGACCCCAGCTATCGGGAACTGATCATCCAGGGGGTGACCTCCAGTGGCCAGACTTTTCGCCCCAGCGATTGGGCCGACCGGCTCGCGGGGGTGATGAGTCAGTTTCGACCCGGTGGGGTGCAGCCTGAGGGCCACTTTGGCTACTCGCCCTGGTGCGTCCCCACCGTGATCGATGGCATCAAGTGCGTGGTGGTGCATGCCGATTTGCAACAAGCCGAACCCATGGCGTGGGACTTTGTTCTGGGCTTTGCCAAGGACAACGATCTCAAGGTGGAGTGGGGGGCAGGGTGCCCCTGAGAGCCGCCCATGAAAAAACCGCCCGAAGGCGGTTTTTCTTCCTTGCTGCAGCGCACCGCTGAAAACGGCGGATGACGCGGGGTCATCCGGGCGAGGTCTTGCGACCTTCAGGCGGCCAGAGCGAGTGCCTTGACCTTGGCCGACAGGCGACTCTTGTCCCGGGCGGCCTTGTTCTTGTGGAAGATGCCTTTGTCGGCAACGCTGTCGAC
>JBILUT010000113.1:0-5551 GCA_044370875.1 Polaromonas sp.
GGCAGTCCCGAGGAAGATGGCGACCGATTTATTGAGATCTGGAACAACGTCTTCATGCAGTTTGAGATGCATGAAGACGGCTCGGTCACGCCTCTGCCCGCGCCCTGCGTCGACACCGGCATGGGCCTGGAGCGTCTGGCGGCGATCTTGCAGCATGTGCACAGCAACTACGAGATCGACTTGTTCGACGCACTCATCAAAGCTGCCGCCCGCGAGACGGGCTGCACCGACCTGGCCAGCCCCTCGCTGCGTGTGATTGCCGATCACCTGCGCGCCACCGCCTTTTTGGTCAGCGACGGGGTGGTGCCTAGCAACGAAGGGCGCGGGTATGTGCAACGGCGCATCATCCGCCGCGCGATACGTCATGGCTACAAGCTGGGCCAGAAAAAGCCCTTCTTCCACAAGCTGGTGGCCGAGCTCGATGCGCTCATGGGTGCGGCCTATCCGCGCCTGCGCGAGCAGCGCGAGCGCATTACCGAGGTGCTTAAGGCCGAAGAGGAGCGCTTTTATGAGACGCTTGAGACCGGCATGCAGATTCTTGACACGGCGCTGGCTGGCGGTGTGAAGTTGCTGCCGGGTGAAGTGGCCTTCAAGCTGCACGACACCTACGGCTTCCCGCTGGATCTGACCAACGATGTCTGCCGTGAACGGGGCGTGAAGGTCGATGAAGCAGGCTTTGCTGCTGCCATGGAAAAGCAGAAAAGCCAGGCGCGTGCAGCAGGCAAGTTCAAGATGGACAAGGCGCTCGACTACAACGGGGCCGGCAACCAGTTCGTGGGTTACGAGCACTTGGAGGCCAGCGCGAAGGTGGTGGCTTTATATCTGGACGGCACCCCTGTGGCCGAGCTCAAGGCTGGTCAGCAGGGCGTGGTCGTCTTGAACACCACACCGTTTTATGCCGAGAGCGGCGGGCAGGTCGGCGACGAGGGTGCGATCAGCACCGGCTCGGCCCGCTTCGCTGTAGCCGATACGCAAAAGATCAAGGCCGATGTCTTTGGTCACCACGGCAGCATGGATCAAGGTACGCTCGCCGTGGGCGATGCGGTCACGGCCAGCGTCAACCTGACCCAGCGCGCCGCCACCGTGCGTAACCACAGCGCCACCCACCTGATGCACAAGGCCCTGCGCGAGGTGCTGGGCGCCCACGTGCAGCAAAAGGGCAGTCTGGTCAATGCCGAGCGCACCCGCTTTGACTTTGCCCATAACGCACCGGTGACCGATGCGCAGATCCGCCAAATTGAGGCGCGGGTCAATGCCGAAATCTTGGCCAATGCGGCAGCGCAGGCGCGCGTCATGGACATTGAATCGGCTCAGAAGACCGGCGCCATGATGCTCTTTGGCGAGAAGTACGGCGAGACGGTGCGGGTGCTCGATATCGGTTCGAGCCGTGAGCTGTGCGGTGGCACCCACGTCAAGGCGACGGGTGATATTGGTCTGTTCAAGGTGGTGGCTGAAAGCGGCGTGGCTGCTGGGGTGCGCCGCATGGAGGCGGTGACTGGCGAGAACGCGCTGGCCTATTTGCAGAGTCTGGAAACCACCTTGGGCCAGGCCGCCGCCGCACTCAAGGCTCCGGTGACCGAGCTGACTGCTCGTGTGCAGGGCGCACTCGAGCAGATCAAGAACCTTGAAAAGGAAGTGGCCGCGCTCAAGGGCAAGCTGGCGTCCAGCCAGGGCGACGAGCTGCTGAGCCAGGCGGTGGATGTCAAAGGCATCAAGGTGCTGGCTGCTACGCTGCAAGGAGCCGATGCAAAAGCCTTGCGCGAGACCCTGGACAAACTCAAGGACAAGCTCAAGACAGCGGCCATTGTGCTGGCCGCTGTCGAGGGCGACAAAGTGCAGATTGCGGCGGGCGTGACCGCCGATAGCACGGGCAAGGTCAAGGCCGGTGAGCTGGTCAACTTTGTGGCCCAGCAGGTGGGCGGCAAAGGCGGCGGCAAGCCTGACATGGCGATGGCGGGCGGCACCGACGCGAGCAAACTGGGCGCGGCCCTGGCTTCGGTTCAGGGCTGGGTGGCCCAGCGGGTGTGAGGACCCGGCGCTAGCCTGGGCGCTGGCAGACCGCCGCCGCTCAGGTTTTAGTCGGCGGCCAGTCCAGTGCCAGCGTGCTTTCAAAGTTGCGTGACGTGCCGGTGACCGGGTCTTCAAAGCCCAGTTGCTGCGCGAGCAACTGCAGAGGCCGGGCAAAGTCCTCGGGCTCATCGGGGGCGCGCAGCACCCTGGGGTAGAACTGGTCACCCTCGATCGGCAGGCCCAGGCCATTCATGTGCACCCGCAGCTGGTGTCGCTTGCCGCTGGTGGGCTCAAGGCCGTACAGCGCGCGCCCGGCCCGGGCTTGCAGCAGATCGATGCGGGTGTGGCTGTTGGGCTCGCCATCGACCTCGCGCATGCGGAAGAACTGTGCGTCGTCCTCTTCAATCCGGCTACGCCGCTCCAGCGGAAACAAGGGCTCCGTGGGCGCCGGGGCTACCGCCAGGTAGCGTTTGTGCACCCGCCGATCCCGAAACAGGCCCTGGTAGCGGTCGCGATCTTGTGGGCGCTTGCACAGCAGTACCAAGCCGGCGGTCTCGCGGTCGATGCGATGCACGGGGCTCAAGTCGGCGCAGCCCAAAGCCTGTTTGAGTCGCACAAGCAGCGTCTCACGCACATAACGCCCGCCGGGGGTCACCGGCAGGAAGTGCGGCTTGTCGGCCACCACCAGCAGGTCGTCCTCGAAGACGATGCGCTCTTTGAAGGCAATCGGCGCCTCCTCGGGCAGCTCGCGCCAGTAGTAGACCCGGGCACCCGGCGCGTAGGGCGCTTGTGGGCTCAGGGCTTGTCCCGCATCGTCCAAAACGGCCCCGGAGCGCATGCGCTGCATCCATTGATCGCGGCTGACGGCCGGCAGCCGTTCGGCCAGGTGGTCCAGCACGGTGGCCCAGGGATGGCTGCGAAGGCGGGGCAGCGACACGCAACTGGGGGACACCCCGCCGCGCATGGCAATCGCCGGGTTCTTGGGCACATGGGCCATTTCAGGGGCGCGGCTTGGTGGGCCGATTCAAGGTCGCTGAAACACCAGGTCCCAGACGCCGTGGCCGAGTTTGAGGCCGCGGTTTTCAAACTTGGTCAAGGGTCGGTAGTCAGGCTTGGGGGCGTAGTGCGCAGCGGTATTGACCAGCAGCGGTTCGGCCGAGAGCACCTGCAGCATCTGTTCTGCATAAGGCTGCCAGTCGGTGGCGCAGTGCAGGTAGCCGCCGGGCTTGATGTGCGCGGCCAGGCGGCTGACGAAGGCTGGCTGGATCAGGCGGCGCTTGTGATGACGGGCTTTGTGCCAGGGATCGGGAAAAAAGATGTGCACACCATCGAGTTGGTCGGCAGCCACCATGTGGTCAAGTACCTCGACCGCATCGTGCTGGATGATGCGAATGTTGGTAATAGCTGCTTCGCCGCAGCGCTTGAGCAGCGCGCCGACGCCCGGCACATGCACCTCGCAGCACAAAAAATTATCCTGCGGTCTCTGTCGTGCAATCTGTGCGGTGGCATCGCCCATGCCAAAGCCGATTTCCAGAATCAGGGGGGCTGATCGCCCAAAGGCGGCAACGGGATCAAACCGGCTTGCTTGGTAGGGCAGCAGAAAACGCTCGCCGTACAGGTCGAAGGCGCGCATCTGGCCCGTGCCCATGCGCCCGGCGCGCAGCACATAGCTTTTGATGGTGCGCAGGTAGGGCGCAGCAGTGGAGGTGGATTCGTTCATGGGGCAGCGAGCATGGATTATCGGTGTGCTTGGGCGGGCCGCATTCGGTGAACGCGCGATCCGCTGGAGCCATGCCTGCCAAGCAGCGCTTCTGGCACACCCCACTTTTGCGCAGAGATGAAAGCGATCAGCTACAGATGGCGCAGACGCGTCCAAATCTCAAGGGCCTCTTGCGGCGGCATGTCGATGTGCTGTGCCGGAAGACCCAGGCAGGCCGCTGCCTGATTGAGCGCGCTCATCGGTCGCTCAAGGGCAAGCGCCTGGGCGCCGTTTTGTTTGCTCAGCTTCTCGCCGTTTGGCCCCAGCACCAGCGGCGTGTGCAGATAGGTCGGCCTGGGCAGGCCAAGTGCTTGCTGCAACAGAATCTGACGGGCCGTGTTGTCGACCAGATCCTCTCCCCGAACCACGTGCGTGACGCCCTGCTCGGCATCGTCCACCACCACCGCCAGCTGGTAGGCCCACAGTCCATCGGCCCGGCGTACGGTGAAGTCGCCCACCTCCTGGTCCACCGCCTGCTGCTGCGGGCCCAGGCGTTCATCCTGCCATTGCACCTGGGCCTGCCGGCCTGTACCCACATGGAACCGCCAGGCCCTGGCCGGTCGGCCTCGCAGACCGCCGTTTTCGGGTCGGCAAGTACCTGGATAGGGCGCGGCATGATGGCGCTCGCGCGGCAGACCGCGCTGGCTCAGGGACTCCTCAATGTCCTTGCGCGAGCAGGCGCAGGGGTAGACATGCGACCGGGCGATCAGACCGTCGAGCGCGGCCTGATACAGGGGCGCACGCTGGCTTTGCCAGACCACCGGCGCATCGCTGTGCAGCCCGCATTGCGAGAGTTGCCGGAGGATCGTCTGGTCGGCCCCGGGGATGCACCGCGGGGTGTCCACATCTTCGATGCGAACCAGCCAGCGGCCTTGGCGGGCCTTGGCGTGCAGGTAGCTGGCCAGGGCGGCTACCAGCGAGCCCTGGTGCAGGGGCCCGGTGGGCGAGGGGGCAAAGCGTCCGATGTAGGCGCCCAAGTTCACTCGCCAAGGCTTGCGATGGTGGCCAGAGCCAATTCAAGCCCGGAGATGAAGGCGTCTTCCACCCGGCGACCCAGGCACCAGTCACCGCACAGGCCCAAGCCTGAATCGGCTTGCCATAGATGGCTTTGACCGAGAGCCTGCATCGTTTGGGCGTAGCGCCAGCGATGAACCTGCGCATGTCCCGGCTCGGCCCGGATGCCGGTGACTTCGGTGAAGGCGCGCAGTAGCTTGGCCTTGACGCGTTCATCATCGTCTTCCAGGTGCCGCTCGGACCAGGCAGGACTGGCCTGCACTGTCCAGCGTTCGATGGTTCCGCGCCCAGGCTTGGAGGTTTCCCGGGTCAGCCAGGCGATGCGATGGTGGGCGCTGCGAGCCGCTTGCCAGGTTGGCCCCAGCGGGCCACTGGCCTGCGGAAACGCAAGCATCAGGGTCCAGCAGGGAGCCACCTGCACCGCTGCGAGTCGTTCTTGCGCCTGCGGCCACTGCTGCGAGGCGCGCAGCAAAGCAGCGGCCTGTACTGAGGGCAAAGCCAGCAACACCGCATCAAAACCGGCGTGCACCTGGGTTTGCGCGCCGGGGCCCTCGGTCTGCAACTGCCAGCGTCCACTCGACAGACGGTCGGTTTCGATGCGGGTGACCAGGGTTTGTGCGTGCAAGCTGGTCAGTGGCTCGGCCCACAGTCGCGGCAGGCTGTTCATGCCCGTTGCGGCAACCCAGTGCGGTTCTGTGTCCGGGCCCGATGCCGTGGCCACCCGGCCGGCTTCGTCCATGATCCGTACGGTCTTGATCTGCCACGGCA
>JBILUT010000114.1:0-5495 GCA_044370875.1 Polaromonas sp.
GCATAGCGCTCGTCCTGATAGTCACTCAGGCGCACGATCGCATGCAGCGCGGGCACCTGTGCGATGGCCGGCAAAAAGGTGTTGATCCTCTGACCATGCACCAGCAAGCGGGGGCCCAGAGCCGGCACGGCTGCCGCTTGACCAGAGGGCTGGGCCGGGCCTGCAAGGGCCTGTTGCGCCGCCTGCCAACCGGCTGCGAAGGCTTTCAGGCTTGAGGCTACCCCCACCCCGCTGCGTTCGATCGTGGCCTCAAATTGCGCCCGGCTGAAAGGCAAGCTGCCACTGGCCGCAATCGCACCGTAGAGCGCGGCGCCGATAGGGCTGCCACTGGCCTCAGCCAACTCGGCGAAATCGGTGCCAATCCACACCCGGGCCGCCTGACGGGCACCGTCGAGCAAGCGCTCGGCATCCACCCGTCCATCAGAGACGGACGTACGTTCGGTCATTGAATACACCCGGTGCGTTGAAGCAATCAAAGTAGTCCGCTCAGCGTTGACCAAACGCCGCTGCAAAGCGCGACCCGCCTCCATCAGTTCGGAGGCCACCACAATATCGACCGCACCAGGAAAGGGGCTGAGCGCCAACACCGGTCTGCGACCGTCGGCGGCCGCATCGGCGGGCATCATCTCCAAGTAGTAGATGGTGGCACCCGTACGCTGAGCCACCCCCGGCACCGACGTGGTCTGGGCCAGGTAGCCGTTGTGTTCAGCCAGATCCACCAGCCAGTCGGCCAGCACGCCGCCGCCCTCGCCACCCATGGCCAAAATAGCCAGCGTGATCAGCCCGCCGGGCGGCGTCTGCGCGCTGGGGGTGGTGCTCATGCCAGCAAGCCCTCTAGACGACGCTCAAGCCGGCGCTGCAGCCAGCCGATCAATCGGCGCCGCAAGCCGTCGACCCAGCGCTCAAACCGACTGGGGTTGTCGATGATTTCGGCGCGGTAGAAAGACGGGCAAAGAATGGCCGCATGCGCCACTTCACCGCACAGTCCGCAGCCCACGCAGCTGTCAATCACGGTGGTCACAGGATCGCTGCGCAAGGGATCCGGATTGGCCTTGATGGTCAAGGAAGGGCAGCCCGAGAGGCGAATGCACGACCGGTCGCCGGTGCAGGTGTCTGAATCCACCCCAAAGCGCTCACGCACCACCCGCAGGCCTTGCGCCGCACGCTTACGACGCAAAGGTCGCTCGCGCCGCTGCCGGTTGAGCATGCATTCGCTCTGCGCCACCACCACCTTGGGGCCGCGCTCGCCCGTAGTCAGGGCATCGCGCAGGGCCTGCTTCATGTCGGCCAAGCTGTAAGTGTGGGTGACGGTACGCACCCAATCAACGCCCACGCCACGCACCGCCTTCTCGATGGGATGGTTGGTGGCGCGTATCTCGTTGCGCGCCTTCGACGAGAGCAAGTCCTGCCCGCCGGTAGCCGCCGAATATCCGTTGTCCACCACCAGCAAAACGTTGTCGGTCTTGTTGAACACCGCATTGCCTACACCGCTGGTCAGCCCGTTGTGCCAGAACCCGCCATCGCCCATGATGGCCAGGGTGCGGCGATGGGTCTCGGGGGTGTTGAAGGCTGAAGCACCGGCCCAGCCCAGGCCGTAGCCCATGGTGGTCGAGCCGATGCCGAAAGGCGGCAGGATGGAAAACAGATGGCAGCCGATGTCAGCGCTGACATGGCGAGGTCCGAGCTCCTTCTCAAGCATCTTGAGGGCCGTGAAGATCGGTCGCTCTGGGCAGCCCGTGCAAAACGAAGGCGGGCGCGGATGCACCTGTGTCACCGCCTCGGCCACGGCCGGCAGCATGGCCTGGGTCAACGGGGCGGGAAGCAGAAGAGCCCCAGCGCCCTCAAGGTATTTACGCAGCCCCTCGAGCATGACCGCGCCGGTGTACTCGCCGGCCATCGGCAACATGTCCTTGCCATGCACCCGGGTCGCACTGCCCGCCCGGTGCAAGATGGTGTGAATGTTCTGTGCAATGAAATCGGGCTGCCCCTCTTCCACCACCAGCACCGAACGCTTGCCCTCACAAAATTCCAGCACCTCCTCGTCAACCAACGGGTAGGTCACGCCCAGAACATAAAGAGGGATCTGGCTTTGGCCATAGACATCGGCCAGGCCGAGCAGATGCAGCGCGCGCACAACCCCGTTGTACATACCGCCCTGCAGGATGATGCCCATGTCGCGGGCCTGCGGCGAAAAAAATTCGTTGAGGCGATGCTCACGGATAAACCGCACCGCAGCGGGCCAGCGCCGGCTGATCTTCTCCTGCTCGTGCAGATAACTCGCAGGGGGCAGGACAATGCGCTGCGTATCCCGCTCGGGCCGCTCGATGGCCTCTTTCAGCCCATAAGCCGGTCGCCGGTTGGCCCGTGTCTGAAACTGGCCGTGCACATGGCAGGCCCGGATACGCAACTCGAGCATGACCGGCGTGTTGCTGGCCTCCGAAAGCTCAAAACCCTTCTCCACCATCTGCACGATCGAGGGCAGATTGGGCCGTGGATCGAGCAACCAGACCTGCGATTTCATGGCGAAGGCATGCGACCGCTCTTGCATGATGCTCGAGCCTTCGCCGTAGTCCTCACCCACAATCACCATGGCGCCGCCGCGCACGCCACCTGAGGCCAGATTGGCCAGCGCATCGCTGGCCACATTGGTGCCGACGGTTGACTTGAAGGTGACCGCACCGCGCAGCGGATAGTTCACGCTGGCTGCCAAAGTGGCCACAGCGGTGGCCTCGCTGGCGCTGTGCTCAAAATGCACGCCCAATTCAGCCAGGATGTCGTTGGCATCGGTCAGCACATCCATCAGGTGCGAAATCGGCGCACCCTGGTAGCCGGCCACATACGACACCCCCGACTGCAACAAGGCTTTGGTCACCGCCAGGATGCCCTCGCCGCGGAAGGTCTCACCCTCGCCGAGCTTGAGCTTTTGCACCTCCTGGAGAAAGGATCTTTCAGCCATGGGCCGACTGTAGGCCCGCGGCGGCGCATCCATCTAATGGATTTTTTTGATGATATATATTCATACAATGAATTTCAGGCAGCTCGACCTCAACCTGCTTCGGGTTCTGGTGGCGATTCACCAAAGCGGCTCGGTCACTGCCGCTGGACAAGCCCTGTCGCTGTCGCAGCCCGCCACCAGCAACGCCCTGGCCCGCCTGCGCGAGGCCTTCGGCGATACGCTGTTCGTGCGCTCGTCCCGTGGCCTGAAACCCACCGACTTGTGTCAACGTATTGCCGGGCCACTGAGCAACCGGCTGCTGGAGCTCGAACAGTTGCTACTGGCCCAGCAGCGCTTTAACCCGCAAAGCACCCCGGTGCACTGGCGGCTGTCCCTGTCCGATCTGGGCGAAATCCTGTTTCTGCCCCCGCTGTTGGCCGCACTGCGTCAGCAAGCGCCGGCGGCACAACTGAGCAATGTGGCGGTCGCTGCCTCAGCGGTCGAGCGGGCCCTTGAAAGCCGCGAAATCGATCTGGCTATCGGCATCCTCGATTCACAGCAACGCAGCATTCGCAGCCAGCTTCTGTTTAAAGAGCGCTACATGCTGCTGTCGGCCCGCCACTGGCGGCCCAAGACCCCGGTGGCAGGACGCAGCCTCTCGCGCGCTCACCTGACGCAGGCCAACTTCATTGTGTCCGCCCCGACCGCCACCTTTCATGACGGCATCGAGACCCTGCTCAAGAGCCTCAAGCTGCAAGATCGCGTGAAAGCCCGCGTCCGGCACTTTGCCGCCTTGCCCGACATCACCGCCGGCAGCGACCTGTTGGCCATCGTGCCACAGATGCAGGCCCGCACCCTGGCCGGCCGGTCCGATCTGCAGCTTTGGCAGCTCAGCCAATCGCCCAGCTATGAGGTGCGCCTGCTTTGGCACGGCAGCCACGATGGTGACCCGGCCCACGTCTGGATGCGCGACCTGGTGGGCCAGCTGTTCGCTCGCACCACGATAAGCCGCCAGCGCAGCCCATCGGTGCGGGCCTAAAAATGATCCGGGTTCGGGGGAAACCCTCAGGTCCAAAGGGCCCGAGGCAGACCAGAATCGAAACTTTCAATAGTTCGTCAACAGACGAAAGTCCCTGGAGGAATTCCCCATGAAATCGCTTCGTTTGACCTGTCTGCTCGCCGCCGCCCTGATTGCCGCCGGCAGCAGCGCCATTGCCCAAACCCCCAGCCGAATCAAGATCGGTCTGGTCAGCACCCTGTCGGGGCCCAACGGCGCACTGGGCGAAGAAATCCGTGATGCCTTCAACCTGGCCGTGCAGCTCAACGGCGGCAGCCTGGGCGGCATTCCGGTCGATGTGATCGTGGGTGACGACCAGTTCAACCCCCAGGTGGGCAAGCAGCTGTTCGAGCGCATGGTCAAGCGCGACAAGGTTGACTTCATGACCGGCGTGGTCTTCTCCAACATCATGCTGGCCGGACTGCCCGAGGCGGTTAACGAGAAAGTCTTCTACATCAGCCCCAACGCAGCGCCTTCGCCGCTGGCCGGCAAGGAGTGCAACCCCTTCTTCTTTGTGGCGTCTTGGCCCAACGACGCCTACCACGAGATGGCCGGTCAGCACTCCACCGCCCGCGGCTTCAAGACCGCCTATTTGCTGGCGCCCAACTACCAGGCCGGCAAGGACTCACTGGCTGGCTTCAAGCGCTTCTACAAAGGGAAGGTGGTCGATGAGGTTTACACCAAGCTAGGCCAGCTCGACTACTCGGCCGAACTGGCGCAGATTCGCGCCGCCAAGCCCGAGGTGATGTACGCCTTCCTGCCAGGCGGCATGGGGGTCAACTTCATCAAGCAGTTTGTGGCTGCCGGCCTGAACAAAGACATTCGCCTGATGCTGCCGGGCTTTGGCGCCGATCAGGACATCAGCCGCGGCGTGGGCGATGTGATGCTGGGCATCAACGACACCGCCCACTGGGCCCTGGACATGAACAACGCGGCCAACAAGAGGTTCGTGACCGAGTTTGAAAAAGCCTACAAGCGTCTGCCCACTGTGTATGCCGCGCAGGGCTATGACACGGCGCTCATCCTTGATGCGGCGATCCGCAGCGTCAAGGGCAACATCAACGACAAGGACGCCCTGCGCAAAGCCCTGCGCGAGGTCAAGTTCGACTCGGTGCGCGGCTCCTTCCGCTTCAACACCAACCACTACCCGATCCAGAACTACTACCTGCGTGAGGTCAAGAAAGATTCGCAGGGCCGTCTGGTCAATCTGCTGGCCTCCACCCAGCCCATCGCAGCCAACCACGGTGACGCCTACGTGCAGGAATGCACCATGCGCTGAAGGCGCGACTTTTCCGACGGGCCCCGCGCTGCCGGATGGCAGCGACGGGGTTTTTCGTTACTGGGCCCCCAGGGCCAAACGCCTCGTTACACTTAACTCATGACCTGGATCCTGTTCCTAGAGCAGGCCCTCAATGGCCTGCAATTCGGTCTCATGTTGTTCCTGCTGGCCTCAGGGCTGACCCTGGTCTTCGGGATCATGGACATGATCAATCTGGCCCACGG
>JBILUT010000115.1:0-5443 GCA_044370875.1 Polaromonas sp.
TTTGCTTGACATGAGCAAAGGGGTCTCGCACTGGAAGGCCCGGGGCCTGGACTTCAGCCGTTTGTTCCATCAACCCGCTATGCCTGCTGACGTCCCTCGCCTTCATGTGATGGATCAGGACCACGGTCTGAGTCAGGCCCTGGATGTGCGGCTGATCGAAAAATCGCGGGCAGCGATCGACAAGGGCGAGAAGGTGCAATTCATGGAGGTGGCCCGCAATGTCAACCGAACTGTGGGCGCGATGCTCTCGGGTGAATTGATTCGGCGTCGTCCCGAGGGCCTGCCTGATGACACGCTGCGCATACAGCTCGAAGGCACTGGCGGGCAGTCCTTTGGCGCCTTTCTGGCGCAGGGCATTACGCTCTATCTGATTGGCGATGCCAACGACTACACCGGCAAGGGCCTGTCCGGCGGGCGCGTGGTGGTTCGGCCCAGCCTTGATTTCCGAGGTGTGGCGGCGCGCAACATCATTGTCGGCAACACCGTCATGTACGGAGCCACATCGGGTGAGGCCTTCTTTGCGGGCGTGGCCGGTGAGCGTTTCGCGGTTCGCCTCTCGGGCGCCACCGCCGTCGTTGAGGGCACTGGCGACCACGGCTGCGAGTACATGACCGGCGGCACCGTGGCGGTACTGGGTCAAACCGGGCGCAATTTTGCGGCCGGCATGTCTGGCGGCGTGGCCTACGTCTATGACGAAGACGGACAGTTTTCCTCGCGATGCAACACCGCCATGGTCAGTCTGGAAAAAGTGCTGACTGCGTCTGAGCAGCAGTCGCAAATCGATCGCAAGTTCTGGCACAAGGATCAGGCTGACGAGGTCTTGCTGCGCAGGTTGCTTGAGGATCACTTCAAGTGGACCGGCAGTCAGCGCGCTCGCTCGCTGCTTGATCAGTGGGAGACGACCCGACTCAAGTTCGTCAAGGTCTTCCCCAATGAATACAAGCGTGCGCTCGGTGAAATCAATGCGCGCAAGGCGGCTCAATCGGCTCAAGCGGTGGCTGCCTGAGCTGCTCTCGTCGAAATCAAGGAAACATCATGGGAAAAGTCACCGGCTTCATGGAATACGAGCGCATCGAAGAGGGCTACAAGCCTGTCGACGAGCGAGTCAAGCACTACCGCGAGTTCGTGCTCGCCCTCGATGAAGGGCAATCGAAGAAGCAGGCTGCGCGCTGCATGGATTGCGGCACGCCGTTTTGCAACAACGGCTGCCCGGTCAACAACATCATTCCGGACTTCAACGACTTGGTCTACCAGGGCGACTGGAAGAACGCGCTGACCGTGCTGCACAGCACCAACAACTTTCCTGAATTTACAGGCCGGATCTGCCCAGCTCCCTGTGAGGCGGCCTGTACCCTTAATGTGAACGATGACGCGGTGGGGATCAAGTCGATTGAGCATGCCATCATTGATCGTGGTTGGGCCGAGGGTTGGGTGGTGCCGCAGCCGCCGCGTCACAAGACGGGACGCAAGGTGGCGGTGGTGGGGTCTGGCCCGGCAGGGCTTGCAGCGGCGCAGCAATTGGCGCGGGCCGGGCACGATGTCACCGTGTTCGAGAAGAACAGCCGCATTGGTGGCCTGCTGCGCTACGGTATCCCCGACTTCAAGATGGAGAAGACCCATATTGACCGGCGTGTCGAACAGATGCAGGCCGAAGGTGTGGTTTTCAGGACGGGTGTTCTGGTGGGGGCCGTGCCGTCGCAGGGCGCAGGGAGCAAAGTCACCAACGATGCATCGCAGACCATCACCGCAGAGCAGCTGATGCGTGAGTTTGATGCTGTGCTGTTGGCCGCTGGCAGCGAGCAAAGCCGCGATCTGCCGGTGCCCGGAAGGGATTTGCAGGGCGTTCATTTCGCCATGGAATTCCTGCCGCAGCAAAACAAGGTCAATGCCGGCGACAAGTTGAAGGGGCAGCTTCGCGCTGATGGCAAACATGTCATCGTCATAGGTGGCGGCGACACGGGTTCTGACTGTGTGGGAACCAGCAACCGCCATGGGGCTGTCAGTGTTAAACAGTTTGAGGTGATGCCCCAGCCTCCCGAGCAGGAGAACAAGCCCCTGGTCTGGCCCTATTGGCCGCTCAAGTTGCGCACCAGTTCCAGCCATGAAGAGGGCTGTGATCGTGAATTCGCGATTTCCACCAAGGCCTTCCTCGGCAAGGATGGCAAGCTGACGGCGCTGCAGACGGTACGCGTGGAGATGAAGGATGGCAAGCTTGTCGAGGTGCCCGGCACCGAGGAGGAACACCGTGCCGATCTGGTTCTGCTGGCCATGGGTTTTGTCAACCCGCTGTCGACCGTGCTCGAGGCCTTTGCCGTCGAGAGGGACGCGCGCGGCAATGCCAAGGCCAGCACGGACTTCACCGGTGGCTATGCCACCAGCGTGCCCAAGGTGTTTGCTGCTGGCGATGTGCGCCGTGGTCAGTCGCTGGTGGTTTGGGCGATCCGAGAGGGCCGTCAGGCCGCGCGGGCCGTCGATGAGTTTTTGATAGGTTATTCGCATCTGCCGCGGTGAGGCCTCGTGGAGGCGCCGCTATGATGGCGCTCCGTTTCTTTGAAGCCGGCTCAGGCCCGGCCTTGCTCCATGTCCGAACCCTCTGGCCCCTCTGACGCGCTGGTTCAGTTCCAGGAGGTCAGCTTCGCTTATCCGGGGGCTGCCTCGGAGCGGGTCATTTTGGACCGGATGAATCTGACCATCCCTCGAGGCAAGGTCACGGCCCTGATGGGGGCATCGGGCGGCGGCAAGACGACGGTGCTGCGCCTGATTGGTGGGCAGCAGCGCGCCACCGCCGGGGAGGTTCTTTTTGACGGCCAGGACGTTGGCCTGATGGACAGTGCGGGCCTCTACGCGATGCGTCGGCGCATGGGCATGTTGTTCCAGTTTGGAGCCCTGTTCACGGATTTGAGCGTTTTCGACAACGTGGCCTTCCCGCTGCGAGAGCACACCCGGCTGAACCCGGTCCTGATTCGCGATATCGTGCTGATGAAGCTCGATGCGGTGGGCTTGCGCGGTGCCCGCGATCTCATGCCTTCGCAAATTTCAGGCGGCATGGCCCGGCGAGTGGCGCTGGCACGAGCGATCGCGCTGGATCCTGAACTGATCATGTACGACGAGCCCTTTGCCGGCCTCGACCCGATTTCCCTGGGCACCGCCGCTCAATTGATTCGTCAACTCAACGATACCCTGGGCATCACCACCGTGGTGGTGTCCCACGACCTTGAGGAAACCTTTCGCATCGCCGACCGGGTGGTGATTCTGGCCAATGGTGCTATTGCCGCCGAGGGTACGCCCGATGAAGTGATGCACTCGACCGACCCGCTGGTGCATCAGTTCGTGCATGCGCAGAGTCAGGGCCCGGTCAAGTTCCACTACCCAGCCGATTCGGCCGAGGTCGACTTTGGCCCTGGGGCGGTGAGCGCACGCGGGAAGGGGCGCCGATGAAGAACACACGGGCCGTGCGCTGGTTGTCGAATATTGGCTTTGCGACGCGCTCCAAGCTGGCCGACTGGGGGCATGCAACCCGTCTTTTTGTGCAGCTGTTTGCTATTTCAGGCCCGACGCTGCGGCGCTTTGGCCTGGTGCGCGACCAGATTTTCTTTCTGGGCAATCACTCCCTGGCCATCATCACGGTCTCGGGTCTCTTTGTCGGCTTTGTTCTGGGCTTGCAGGGCTATTACACCTTGCAGCGTTACGGCTCGGCAGAGGCCCTGGGCCTGTTGGTGGCCCTCAGCCTGGTTCGTGAGCTTGGGCCGGTGGTCACCGCCTTGCTTTTTGCGGGCCGGGCTGGCACTGCCCTGACGGCCGAAATTGGCTTGATGAAGGCGGGTGAACAGCTATCGGCCATGGAAATGATGGCGGTCGACCCGGTGAGGCGTATTCTGGCGCCCCGTTTGTGGGGCGGCGTTATTGCCATGCCCTTGCTGGCCGCAGTTTTCAGCGCCGTGGGTATCCTGGGCGGCTGGTTGGTCGGGGTGGTGATGATTGGCGTCGATCCCGGTTCCTTCTGGAGCCAGATGCAGGCTGGTGTCGATGCCCTGCGCGATGTCGGCAATGGCGTGCTCAAGAGCATGGTCTTTGGCGTCACTGTCACTTTCGTGGCGCTCTACCAGGGCTATGAGGCGCAGCCCACCCCGGAGGGCGTTGCGCGGGCAACTACTCGCACCGTGGTTCAGGCCTCGCTGGCAGTTCTGGGGCTCGATTTCCTGCTCACGGCCGCGATGTTCAGCATTTGACTCGGGCTTTACCGGGTTCGCGCCGGGGCAGACTGGCGGAACGTGAGAAAATCGTTGCCGTTTTGCCGCATTTATCCCAGGCCTGTCATCCCCAGTCGGCCTGCATCCGTTTCTGTGATGTGAACGGACTTTTTGGAAAACCCTTATGCAACGCTCCAGCAAAGATCCCTGGGTGGGTCTGTTCGTGGTGATTGGTGCCGCGGCCCTTCTCTTTTTGTCATTGAAGGCAGCCAATCTACTGACCCTCAACCTGGTCGACAAGACCTATGCGGTGCAGGCCCGGTTTGACAACATCGGCGGGCTCAAGCCCCGTGCGGCCGTCAAGAGCGCGGGCGTGGTGGTCGGTCGTGTCGAGTCGATCGCCTTTGATGACAACAACTATCAGGCCAGTGTGCGCCTGGCCCTTGACCGTCAGTATGTGTTCCCCAAGGACAGTTCGCTCAAGATACTCACCAGCGGCCTGCTGGGTGAACAGTACATCGGCATTGAGGCGGGTGCGGCTGATAAAAATCTGGCCGCCGGCGATGTGATCACCACCACCCAGTCTGCGGTGGTGCTGGAGAACCTGATCAGCCAGTTCCTCTACAGCAAGGCCGCCGATACCCCCGCCACCCCCGCTGCCCCGTCCGGAGCCAAGCCGTGAAACTTGCCCCCGTGCGCCGACGGCTGCTGAGTCTGTTGCTCATCGGGCAACTCATGATGGCCGGATGCGCGACCGTAACGCCCGGCTCAGGGGCTGATCCGCGCGATCCTTGGGAGGGCTACAACCGTCAGGTCTGGCGCTTTAACGAAGCCCTGGACGAAGCGGTGCTGCAGCCCGTGGCCCGGGGTTACAAGGCCGCCGTGCCGGAGTTCGTGCGCACAGGTGTCGGTAACTTCTTCGGCAATCTGTCCGATGTCTGGTCTCTGGTGAACAATTTGTTGCAGCTCAAACCGGCGGAGTCGGCCGAGATGACCGCGCGGGTGAGCCTCAATTCAACCGTCGGCTTGTTGGGTCTGTTTGATGTGGCAACCGGTGCCGGTCTGCAGCGGCGCCGCGAAGACTTTGGCCACACTTTGGCCCACTGGGGCATGCCCACCGGTCCTTATCTGGTCTTGCCTTTGCTTGGGCCATCGACGTTGCGGGATACAGCCGCCCTGCCAGTCGATATGAAGGGCGATCTGCTGGGGCAGGTCAATGACAGTTCGGCGCGCGTCGGGCTGCGGGTGACCCG
>JBILUT010000116.1:0-5432 GCA_044370875.1 Polaromonas sp.
TCCACATCGGCAATGCGGGCCAAAGCCTCGGACAGAGCCACGATGCCTGGGGCTTGGTAGCCGTCGTCATTGCTGATCAGAATTTTCATCTGCTGATTCTAGGCCGTGGCCTTTGGGCGGGCTTGCCCGAGGTCCGAAGGCCCGCATCCCGGGGGCTAAAGAGCCTGGCCCCCAGCGCGTCCTGCGCCCGATCGACCGGCCTTGATCAGGTCCAGGCTTTACCCGCGTCAAACCGAGCGAAGGTTTTTCATAAGAGTATGAAAAATTGTAAACTTCCAAGGGTCATTAATTAAAACAGTGTCTTCAACCGGACCGGCTGCTCGCAACACAGGCCGAGCCCCCCTTTAAATGGCTTCTTCGAGTTGCATCCACACAGCCGATCGACTCAGTGGCTGGCTTTTTGGAAACAAGACAACTTGTGGCAGGGGTATGACCCGGTTCATGACAGAGACGTGGACACCGACTAAAAAAGGACGTTTGCCATGAGCATGGATGCCTCGATGATCAAAGGGACCGGTTTGCTGGAACTGATCCAGCCAAAGCGAAAATCGAAGGCAGAGGCGTCTGGCAAGTCGCCCAAATCAAAAGACAAGGCCGACGAAAAAGCCGCGGAGTCCACCGAGGAGGCCAAGCCGGAATCGACTGAGCAGGGGCAGTCGGCCCAAAGCGCGGCCATGTCATCGCCACATTCACGCGCCTACCTGCGCTTTCTGGCCCTGGCCGCGCAGACGGCGGCCAAGGACCGATCGCAAAGTGGCGAAGAAGCTCTGGACACCGATGAAAAAGCCCTGCTGGAGCTCATCATTCTGCGCTGGGCAGTGGGCGAGCCGATGACGGTCAGACAGGCCATCGCGCTATCCCATCTGGGATCGCCCGCCACCTTGCACAAGCGCCTGATGAGACTGCGTCAAAAGACCTATCTCGATCTGGAGCATGTCAGCGGAGACCGGCGCGTCAAGCGACTGATCATTGGCCCCGTGGGTCAAACCTACCTCGAGACCATGGGCCGACATATGGGCGCAGCGCTACAGGCCGGCAAGAAGGCGATCCGCGCGGGCTGAGAGCCTTTGGCCGGGCCTCAATGCGGCCCGGACTCTGGGTGTAAGTCGGGCTACCCGAGCGGGGCGGGATGGATCGGTTCAAAAAAACAAGCCCGGCATGCGGGCTTGCTGAGAAGAACTTTGGGGTGGCTGATGGGACTCGAACCCACGACGACAGGAATCACAATCCTGGACTCTACCAACTGAGCTACAGCCACCGTGAGGCGCGAATTATAAGGCCCGCTCCCGGCCTATCTGGCTCTGGGCCTAGCCCTTGGCCTCAACGGGCCGGGCCACCAAAAACTTGACCTTGTAACGCTCCTGCAGCAGCTTGTAGTAGGCCTGCCCTTCTGCGTTGGACCACCACTGGGTGTACTGGGCCCGCACCTGCTCAAGTTCTTTGGGACTACGCTCCTTGCGTGGCAGCACCTGCGTGACCTTCACGATGGCATAGCCCTCAGCACCCAGATCCACGCCCTTGAACGATGGCAAGGCTGCCGGGTCAGCGCGCATGGCGGCATTGAACACCGCCATCGGCACCCGGGCGGCTTCTTCGCGCGAGAGCGTGAGTGACTCGGGCAGCTTGGCCTGGTCGGGCTGCTTTTCCCACTGCGCAAGCCGACGCGCGCCTTCCTGCCGCGCCAACTCGGCACTGCGATCGGCAAGCCAGCGTGTCTTGACCTGGCTGCCGGCCTCTTCCAGGGTCTGCTGCCTCGCCGGGCTGTGCTGCACGATGCGAGCCGACACCAGCACGCCAGAACCAATGTCGACGGCTTCAGTATTTCTCTTTTTCTCAAGAGCCTCGGCTGAGAAAAGAGCAGCCAGCAACTTAGGATGGTTCAACGGGCTCTTACCCCCCGGCACGCCATTGCGACCGACCTGATCGGCACTCTGGATTTGCAGGCTCAATTTGTCAGCCGCCGGCTTGAGGCTGTCGGACTGCTCATAGACCAAATTGCTGAACTGCTCTGCGGCCTCGGCAAACTTCTTGGGCAGCAACTGCTTGCGCACCTCCGCAGTCAGTTCGTCCTTCATGTCCTCAAAGCTTCGCTGGCGCGGCGCCCGGATGTCTGTCAGCCGAATGATGTGAAAGCCAAAATCAGTCTCAACCAAGTCACTGATCTGCCCCTTGGCCAAGGCGAAGGCCGCATCTTCAAAGGGCTTGACCATCGCGCCACGGGCAAAAAAGTCGAGGTCCCCACCCCGCTCGGCCGAGCCGCTGTCCTGCGAATGCTTGCGGGCCAAACCAGCAAAAGTTTCAGGAGCCTTGCGGGCCTGAGCCAACAACTCGGCAGCCCGGGCCTTGGCCGCCTCACGCTCGGCGGCAGCGGCCCCCTTGGGCGCGTTAATCAGGATATGGCTGGCGCGTCGCTCCTCCTGACCAGCGAGCTTCTGACGATTCTGCTCGTAGTAGGCCTTCAAATCAGCATCGCTGACTTGAATCGACCGACCGAGAGTCTGCGAATCCAGTACCAAATATTGCACGCTGGCCTGCTCGGGAATCATGAACTGGGCGCCCTGGGCCTTGTGGTACTGCTCGAGGTCAGCGGCCGAGGGTTGCAGACCAGCCAAAAAATCAGTTGGCTTAAAGCGAATCAACTGCACCTCGCGGCGGTCAAAAAAGGCCGCAACGGCCGCATCAGCCACGGCATTTGAAGCTGAACCGGTTCCAACCACACCCATCAAGACCTGCCGCATCGACATGTCAGAGCGCACACTCGCCTCGAACATCTCCGGGCTCATGCCCTGTGCGCTAAGCAGCTGCTTGTAGCGATCCATGTCCAGAGTTCCATCGCTCTTGCGAAGCATGGCAATTTGCGGATTGGCCTGCAATTCTTCAGCCAGCTTCTGGTTGCTCGCTGAAAGCTTGAGCTTATCGGCAGCCACCATCAGGACACGCTCGCGCACCAGACGCTCCAAGGTGGCGTACTTGGCCTGCGGGCTGTCTAGCAGCTTCATATCCAGCCCTGGAACCTGCGCGCGGAGCCGATCAACTTCCTGCCGGTGGGCTGCGTCCCACTCGGCCTGGGTGATGTCACGCCCGTCGACCTCGGCCACCACCTTCTTGGCTTCGGGTTGTCCGTAGTCATTGAGACCGAGCAGCACGAAAGAAGGCACGATGAGCAAAAACAGCAGCCCCATCGTGATCTTGGTGTGCCTACGGATGAAATCGAACATGGTCGTCTTCCTAAAGGAATCGGCAGTCATACAAACAAGCCAGATTGTCGGGTCTGGACAAAGCCCGTGACGCAAAAAAGGCGAACCTTGCGTTCGCCTTTTTTGCCAGGTTGCTGGTGGGTGCTGACGGGCTCGAACCGCCGACCTACGCCTTGTAAGGGCGCCGCTCTACCAACTGAGCTAAGCACCCCACCTCAACTAGAAAACAGATATCAGTTCAAAGCATCCCTGAGCGCCTTGCCGGGACGAAACTTGGGAATCTTGGCGGACTTGATTTTAATGGCCTCGCCGGTACGTGGATTGCGGCCGGTACGCGGGGCCCGCTTGACCACGGCAAAGGTGCCGAAACCCACCAGGGATACTTCGCCCCCCTTTTTCAGGGTGGTCTTGACGGCGCCGAGAGTGGACTCCAGCGCGCGGGTGGCGGCCGCCTTGGAAATGTCAGCCTGTCTGGCAATATGTTCGATCAATTCAGCTTTATTCACTTGGGCTCCTGAAACTGTTAGATGAAATAATTCTGGCTGAGCCGGGACAGACCCTCAAAAGGCAACTGCGGGCCGCGCACGCAGCCCCGCTACAACACCGTCTGATTGTGCTTCCGCCTGCTGCGGCTTTGGGCGCCAACAACGCCCTGCGAATGCGCAGGGCGGAGGCGGATTCTAGACCGATTTGGCGTATCGATGGTGAGAGCCAAACGGCGCCAAAGATCCGCGTCAGAGAGCCTGTGCAATGGCGCGACCCAGATCGCCGGTGTTTGCCTTGCCCCCCAAATCAGGTGTGCGCGGTCCACCGCTGCCAGGATGCAGCACGGTCTCGATGGCTTTGACGATGGCATCGTGCGCATCCTTGTAGCCAAGAAACTCGAGCATCATGGCGCCACACCAGATCTGACCGATCGGGTTGGCAATCGAGCGACCGGCGATATCGGGGGCGGAGCCGTGAACCGGCTCGAACAAAGATGGGAACCGACGCTCGGGATCAAGATTGGCGCTGGGGGCAATGCCAATGGTGCCGGTGCAAGCGGGCCCCAGATCACTGAGGATGTCGCCGAAAAGGTTACTGGCCACCACCACGTCGAAAAAATCCGGCCTTTGTACGAAGTGTGCAGTCAGGATGTCGATATGGAACTTGTCCAGACGCACATCAGGGTATGCCTTGGCCATCTCGGCCACCCGCTCATCCCAATAGGGCATCGAGATAGAGATGCCATTGGACTTGGTGGCGCTGGTCAGATGCTTTTTCGGTCGCGACTGCGCCAGCTCAAAGGCGAACTTGAGCACACGGTCCACACCCACGCGGGTGAACACCGCTTCCTGCAGCACAAACTCGCGCGCGGTACCGGGAAAGGCGCGCCCACCAACGCTGGAGTATTCGCCCTCGGTGTTCTCGCGCACGATGTAAAAGTCAATCTCGCCAGCCTCGCGCCGACTGCCATCCTTGCGAACCACCGGCGCAATGATGCCAGGCATCAGACGGGCCGGCCGCAGATTGATGTACTGATCAAACTCGCGCCGGAAGAGCAGCAGCGAACCCCAGAGCGAGACATGATCGGGAATTTTTTCGGGCCAGCCCACCGCTCCGAAGTAAATCGCATCGTGCCCGCCAATCTGCTCCTTCCAGTTGTCGGGCAGCATCTTGCCGTGCCGCTCGAAATAATCCCAGCTTGAAAAGTCGAAATGATCGAACTGCAGATCGATGCCGAATTTGCGAGCCGCAACCTCGAGGACGCGCAGGCCCTCAGGCATGACCTCCTTGCCAATGCCGTCGCCGGCAATCACTGCAATGCGGTGCTTGTGTTTCATGAGCCATTCTCCATACTGGATTGCAAAGACGATCAGGATGAGGGTAAAGACTTGGGCTGGCGCACCACCAGCGCCACACCCACCGCAGTGAGCGCGGTGCCAACCAGGGTAGCCGCCGTGATCCATTCATCAAACAAAAACCACGCCATCAAGGCGGTGGTTGGCGGAACCAGGTACAACAAGCTGGTGACGGAGGTTGCTGCGCCACGCTGGATCAACAGGTAGAGCAGCGAACTGCCTCCAAGCGTGAGCCCGAGAACCGCCCAGGCCATGGCTCCAATCAGCGAGGCATTCCAGTTCATGGCCTCGGACTCCAGCAGGGTCAGGGGCAGGGTCACGATCAGGGCCGCACCCAACTGGATGGCGTTGGCGGTGCGTACATCGGTAGCGCGCAAATGACGCTTCTGATAGA
>JBILUT010000117.1:0-5421 GCA_044370875.1 Polaromonas sp.
GGAAAGTCAAACTGCCGGTGTTGCTTGTGTTTATTTCGGCATTGATGTGGATGATTCCAGATCCGCCTGTGCCGCTGGTCTGAATCACCAAATTACCACTACCCAAGAATGATTCAATGCTGTCTGCGTACAAGGTATTCGCGACGGCAGGGCTCCCACTGACTGCCACGCTACTGCCCGAGGTAATCGTGATGTCGTTTGGGTCGATCAGCCAGAGGCCATGGTTACCGCGGGCAGCTCCCACATCGACCGTCAGATCGGCCAAATGAAGCTGATAACCAGATGTCTCAACTCTGCCGCCGTGGCCCCCTGTTAATCCGCCGTGGGCCCTTATTCGGCCACTGGCTGCCGTCACCGAGGCCCCGTTGTTGACATCACTCCACACCACCACCGTCCCACCATCGCCTTCTTGGATGGCCGATGCATCGATGCTGGCGCCCTGCGCCAGGGTGACGGTGATAGCCTGAGGCAGATCGCCACCGCCTTGCCAGCCGCCGCCGACATACACCTCACCGCCCCCGGTCTGGCCGGTGGCGTCGATCCGCGCGGCATCACGGAGTGTGATGTGTTCGCCGGTCACGGTGACAAGGCCACCGTGGCCGCGGCGGCCGCGTGTGCTGATGGTGGACGTGCCCTGGAGGGCCACCAGCGGAGGCGCCTCGGGCGGCGCGAGCGGGTCGTTGATCGGGTGGGTGGGGTCTAGCAGCCCACCGGCGTGAGCGCCCTTGACCGCCACCGTGCCGCCGCGCCGTCCGCCATCGACGCTCACGGTGGCATCGGTCAAGGTGACGTTGCGGCCGGCCAGCGTGATGCTGCCGCCCGTGCCTTCATCGGCCTGGCCTTCAGCGACGATCACGCCCCGCAGCTCAAGCTTGCCGCTGGCCGCGAGCTCGATCGTGCCGCCTGTACCTGCCGTGCCGCGCGCATCAAGTGTGCCGGCGATTGAGAGGGCTTCTTCTGCGGTCACGTGGACCGCACCACCCGCAGCGCCGCTGGCATTGGCCGTCACCTCGATGAGAACTTTTTCGCCGGCAAGCTCGACGCGGCCGCCGGTGGTGCTGCCGCCGACATCGATTCGTGGGGCCAAGGGGGCACCGGTCGCGGTGGTGATGGCAAGACTCGGTGCGTTCGCGGTGACTGTGCCGCCAGCACCTGCGGTGCCGCGCGCATCGAGCGTGCCGGTGATCGAGAGAGATTCACTGGCCCTGATGTGGACCGCGCCGCCCGCGGTACCGCTGGCGTTGACTGAGCCGCCCACGCTGATTTTTCCGCCGGCAATTTCGATGCGACCGCCGGTGTGGTTTTGACTGGACACGTCGAGCGTGCCACTGTGGGTCACGTCGCTGTGGGCGCCGCCATCAAGGACGATGCGGCCGCCTTGCCTGGTCATGCCTTTGGCCTCGATGACGCCGCTGTTGTTGACGGCCGCGCGGGTGAGCGCGTCAAAGGCGCGAGCGGTGAGGATCACCGTACCCTCATCGGCCTTGATGAGGTGCTTGTTCTCCGCCAGGGCATTGAGGGCGCCCTGGGTCACGCGGATGACCAGGCTGCCGTCGCCATTGATGTCCATGTCGACAGCACTGCCGGCAGCCAGCGCTACCGTGCCCTTCGGGGCGTGGATCTCACCCTGGTTTTGCACCACTGGGGCGATGAAGACCACGCGGCTGCCGGCCGGAACCTGCAGCTTGCCCTGGTTCAGCACGCCAGCCGTGCTGTTGCCTGCGAAGCGGTGTCGGCCGGCCTGGAAGTCAGCATCCGATATGGCCAGGGTGGAGGCGACCAGGCCGCCCACGTTGATCTGGCTGCCCTTGCCGAAGACGATGCCGGCGGGGTTCACGATCATGATCTGGCCGTTGGCCGAGAGGCGACCGAGGATTTGGGTGGGATCCTGGCTGGTGACCCGGTTGAGCGCGGCGCTGCTGCTGGAGGGCTGGTTGAAGGTGACCGAGGCGTCTTTGCCAATGTTGAAGCTCTGCCAGTTGGTGATGAGCTTGTTACTGGTCTGGTTGATGATCAGGTGGGCCCCGTTGGTGCCCATCTGGGCAACCCCCGCGGCAATTTGGCCACCCTGGGGCAGGGCCGTGGGGGCGACGGTCTGTGCGACAGAGGGTGCCGTTGAGAAGGCGACACCCAGTGCCGCCAGCATGGCCGCTCCCAGGGCGCCTTTGCCTTGAGCCGTGGAGATTTCAGCAACACCCCCCCAGGTGCGGCTGAGCTCGTTCCAGATCAGGCGGTAGAGATGACCCGTTGAGCCTCGTCGCCGCCAGGTGGGGTGACGTGGAGACGGGTCTCTTGTGATCAGCCCGGCTCGTGGCTTCATGGTTAAAAGCGAATCATGGCTTGCAGCCAGAAACGCCCGCTCTTGGCCTGACTGTCGGCATCCAGACCTGCAGCGGTTCGCCCGGGATTGGAGCCGAGCTTGGCGGCGTAGCTGGCACGGATGACATGGCCGGCAGGCTGGGTCAGGCTGATCCCGATGCCGGCACCGGTAATGCCATAGTGGTTGCGTTGGGTGGCGGTGGTGATGGGGACGTTGCGTGGGTCGTGATGCAACTGTGTCCAGCCGGCGTCGTAAAAGGCCTGGAGCTGCAAGTTGCCCAGCGCGGTGACTTCGGGCCAGTCGTAGCGGATTTCCAGGTTGGCAATGGCTCCGCTGTCGCCACCGCCTTCGGAGCCGGGGTAGGCACGTACACCAGAGGGACCGCCCAGATACAGCTTCTCGGAGCTGTCGAGGTTCTTGTGCGCTTTTTGGCCGTTGAGGCTGGCGTAAAGGGTGACGGAGCCCGATAGCTTTTGCAGGCGGGTGGCGCTGTAGCTCAGCTTGCGGTAGTGACCGGCCGTGCCATAGCCGCTGGCCCCGGCATCGGCGTTGCGGTCGTCTGGCCAATTGAGGTCGAGCCGACCGCTGGTGACGCTGAGGCTGGCGGTGCTCAGACCGCCGCCGCCCAGGGTGTCGAGTGTGTCGCCGCTCAGGCCCAGAGCGCTGACGGCAACCGTCTTGTCGCGCAGGGTGCCGGTTCTGGAGTGGTCGACCAGTTCCTTGCGAGCGTGGGAGAGATTGAGATAGACGTTAGAGATGCGGCTGCGCAGCCAGGGGTAAAGCAGCCCGATGCTGGTGCTTTGCGATTGGCCTTCAAGCCCGTTGGCCCGGCCGCTGGCGCTCATCACACGGTAGCGCATGTCGGTGTAGCCCAGGTTGAGCTTCCAACCGTCGGCCCCCAGGGCTCCGCCCAGGGGCACGCTGTAGGCCAGACGGGCTAGCGTGGTGCCTTCGCTGGCCGTGGCAGACAGGCTGATCTGGTCGCCGCGGCCCAGCGGGCTGTTGAAGCTGAAGTTGCCGGTCAGTTGAGCCGTGCCGGTGTCGCGGCTGCCGTGGTTGGCCAGGTTCAGGCTCGCGGACTGCGGCAGATCTTCTTCCACCCCGATGAGGATGCGGGTTTCACCGTCTTGGTCGCCCGGTTCGAGACGGGCGCGGGCGGTCAGGCCGGGGAGGTCGCTCATCAGAAGGACGGCCCGGTTCATGGCGTTTTCCTGGGCGGGGGCGCCGGCTGGCAGCGCGTAGTCCGCGATGGCCTGCAGCCGGGCGGGGTCGATGCGCGGGGTGATCTTGCCGGTGGGCGCGACCTTGACCGGTTGCTTCTGGCTCAGCCGACCGGCGATGAGTGCGATCTCAAGGTTTCCCTCTGTGATGTCCTGTCGCGGCAGGTAAGCACGGGCGAGGAACCAGCCCTTGCCTTTGAGGTGCGCGGTCACGCGCTCGGCCAAGGATTGCAGCCCGAGAAAGTCCAATTCCTTGCCAATGGCGTCGGCGACCAGGGCTTGCAGTTGCGCTTCTGGAACAAGGTCGGTGGCGCCCGAAAACCGCACGCTCTTGATCAAAACCTTCTGTCCGCCGCCGTCTTGAAGCTCGATGGGCGCTGCCTTGGCTGGGCCAGACGGCAATGCACCGGGCCGCCTTTGCTCCAGCTGCTCTTGCTGACGAAGCAGGCTACCGGCGTCAGTAGGCGTTTGCGCAAACGAGGGGGCCGCAGCCAGGCACGCCCACAGGGCCCACCACTCCTTTGACCCACAATTCCATGGCATAGGCGTGTCAGTAAGTTGCGGTCCCGTCCGGCCGCACGCACCGCAGGGCATCCCCGACGGCCAGCTCACCCCCGAGCAGCACCTCGGCCCGCAAGCCGCCGCGACCTTCAAAGGCCTCTTGAAACCCGTCTTGCTGGCTCAGCTGCGAGGGTCTGGGGCAGGGCGTGCACAACTCAATCCCCCTGCATTGAATGTTTCCGACCCAAAAGTGCTGGCCCACCAGATCGTTGAGTGCCTGGGCACTGATGCCGCGCAGCAGCACATTGCGACGCGTCTGGACCATGCTGAAAGTCGGCAGGCCCGCTGCTTGCTGCCAGTCATTGGCCGTCGCGATACCCTCCTCGGTGATCAGGCTCAGGTGCCGGATCTTTGACGGCTCAGTGGCCGAGTAGGCGCCCAGGCCGGTGGCGTAGCGATCGCCCTCGAGCCCCATGCCCGCGATCACCCGCAGCCGGCGCACCGATTGCATGGGATCGCCCGCGCCTGCGCACCAAAATACACCGCTCACCTGGCCCGCGATATGGCTCAAGGTGGCCGCCCCTCAGTCCAACTTGAGTCCGGTGTCGGCCGCCAGCTTGAAGTACTGGGGCAATTCGCGGCCAACCAGTGAATTCAATTCAGCCGCTGTGCCCGGAAGGGGGTCGATGCGGAAAGTCTTGAGCCGCTCAATGACTTGGGGTGAATTCAGCGAAGCATTGAGTTGCGTGTTGAGCCAGGCCACCTGATCGGCGGGCATGCGAGCAGGGCCCACCAGGGCAAACCACAGGCCCATGTGGACGTCCTTGAAGCCGGCCTCCACAAAGGTGGGCACCTCCGGTAATTCAGGCACACGCTGGGTGCCCGTCCAAGCCAGCGGGACCAGCTTGCCGGTGCGGATGTGGGGCAGCGCGGTGCTGATGCCCATCACATTGACGGGAATAACGCCGGTCAGGGTGTCGGTGGTGCCCTGGCCCGAGTCCTTGTAGGCAACGTGGTTGAGTTCGATGCCTGCGTTGCGTTTGAACAGCTCGACCGTCAGGTGGGCGGCCGAGCCGATCAGCGGCGAGGTGTAGTTCAAGGGGGTCGAGCTGGCCTTGGCCTTGGCCACGAGGTCAGAGATATTGCGGATGCCGCTGGCCGCCGACGCCACCAGCAGGTTGTCGCCGCGGCCGACCATGCCGATCAGGGTGAAGTCGCCGGGTACTTTATAGGGGACGCTGCGATAGAGCGCCGGGGTGATGATGAAATTGTTGGCCGTGAGCATCAGCGTGTAGCCGTCGGGCGCTGCCTTGGAGGTGGCGTCCGTGCCGATGATGCCGCCGGCACCGGGCCGGTTGTCCACCACCCAGCTTTGGCCGG
>JBILUT010000118.1:0-5419 GCA_044370875.1 Polaromonas sp.
GGTCAAAAAAACCAATGCCGGTGGACAGGCGAGACTGGCCCGAACCGTCCAGGTTGATGGCTACCTGAATGCGGGTCTCAGCGGTGACACGACTGACCGAGGCGGTTCGGGAGGACGGGGAACTCATAGGCTGTGCCGGAGGGCTTGAAGCAGTTGCTGGTTTTCCTGGGCGGTGCCCACCGTCAGGCGCAGGCAATTGGAGAGCAGAGGGTGCATTTTAGAAACGTTTTTCACCAGCACCCCGCGCGCCTTGAGGCTCTGGAAGACTGGCCCAGCGCGATCGCCCTCGCCGGCAATCCGGACCAGCACCATATTGGCATCGCTGCGAAAGGGATGAAGGCCGTCCATCGCCGCCAGCGCAGTCATCAAACGCTCGCGCTCGGCCACGATGTCGCTGGCCTGGGCGGCAAAGACATCGGCATGCTCCAAGGCGAACAAGGCGCACTCGGCATTGAGCACACTCACGTTGTAGGGCGGCCTGACTTTGTCGATCTCGGCCATCAGCGCCTTGGGACCCATCAGGTAGCCCAAACGAACACCAGCCAGTCCGAACTTGCTGAGCGTGCGCATCAGCAGCACATGGTCGTAAGCGGCCACGCGGTCAAGAAAGCTGCGGCCGGCAAAGGGCTGGTACGCCTCATCGATGACCACCAAAGCGCCTCGCTCGGCGACGGCCTCGATCACGGCCGTCATGGCCGCGTCGTCCCAAAGGTTAGCCGTGGGATTGTTCGGATACGCCAGATAGATCAAGGCCGGTCGATGCGTCTCAATGGCATCGAGCATGGCAGGCAGATCGAGCTCGAAACGGGCGTTCAAGGGCACACCCACGAAGCGCAAGCCTTGCAACTGGGCGCTCATGGCATACATGACAAAACCGGGCACCGGGGCCAACACGGTGGCACCCGGCAGGTCGCAGGCCATGGCCAACAGAGCGATCAGCTCGTCAGAACCATTGCCCAGCATGATGTCAAAGCCCGCGGGCATGCCGGTGTGCTCAGCCAGAGCCCGGCGCAGATCGTGGATGCGGCCATCGGGATAGCGATTGATCGCCAGCTGGCCCAGCCTGTGCCCCAAAGCCTGCTGCAAGTCCGGCGGCAGGCGATGCGGATTTTCCATGGCGTCGAGCTTGACCAGCCCCGTCGAATCCTGGATCGCGTAGGCCTGCATGGACTGAACGTCCTGCCGGATCAGGCGTGCCAGACGCGAAGAGAGCGGATCGCTCATTCGGACCCTCGCATCGTTGGCACCGGCTGCAGGCGCAGTTCAGCCGCACGTGCGTGGGCTTGCAGGCCCTCGCCATAGGCCAGCTCGGCCGCAATGCGACCCAGGCTCTGCGCACCGGCTGCGCTGACTTCGATCAGGCTCGAGCGCTTTTGAAAGTCGTACACGCCCAAGGGGCTGGAAAAGCGGGCGGTGCCGCTGGTGGGCAGGACGTGGTTGGGGCCTGCGCAGTAGTCGCCCAGCGACTCGCTGGTGTAGGCCCCCATGAAAATAGCCCCCGCATGTCGCAGCAGGGGTTCCCAGCGCTGCGGCTCCTGGCTGGAAATCTCCAGGTGCTCGGGGGCGATGCGGTTGCTGATCTCGCAGGCCTCTTTCATGTCCCGGGTCAGGATGAGGGCGCCCCGGTCATTGAGGCTGGTGGCAATGATCTGGCGGCGGGGCATCTGCGGCAGCAGGCGGTCGATGGCCGCCTGAACCGCGTCGAGATAGGCGCCGTCCGGGCACAACAAAATGCTTTGGGCCAGCTCATCATGCTCAGCCTGAGAAAACAGATCCATCGCCACCCAATCGGGCGGCGTGCTGCCATCGGCCAGCACCAGGATCTCGCTCGGTCCGGCGATCATGTCGATGCCCACCGTACCAAAAACACGGCGCTTGGCACTGGCCACGTAGGCATTGCCAGGCCCGGTGATCTTGTCAACCTTGGCGATGGTGGCCGTTCCATAGGCCAGCGCAGCCACAGCCTGCGCGCCGCCGATGGTGTAGGCCCGGCTGACGCCGGCCACATGCGCGGCCGCCAGCACCAGGGGATTGCGCGCAGCAATGGATCCACCGGCCCCCACACCGCCCGAGGCCACGCTGCCCTGAACCGGCGTCGGCACCACCATGATGATGTCTTGAACACCGGCCACATGAGCTGGCACCGCATTCATGATCAGGCTGGAGGGGTAAGCAGCCTTACCGCCGGGTACATAAATACCCGCGCGATCGAGCGCGGTGACCTTCTGACCGAGTAAGTTACCCTCCTCGTCGCGATAGCTCCAGCTCTGACCGCTGGCCTGCTTTTGGGCTTCGTGGTAGCGACGAACCCGGTCTGCGGCATCCTGCAGCGCCCGCTGCTGGGCTCCATTGAGGGAGTCAAAGGCACGGGCAAATTCATCAGCCGAAATCGCCAGCTCGTCCATGGACGATACGTTCAGCCCATCGAAACGACGCGTGTATTCGAGCACCGCCTCATCGCCACGACGGCGCACATCGCTGAGGATGTCGGCCACACGCTGCTCAATGGCCTGATCGGTGTCGGCCGACCAATGCAGGCGCGTGGCAAAGGCGGCTTCAAACCCGGCATCAGCGGTATTCAGGCGGATCGGCGCAGCTTTGAGGCTCATGACGACGCACCCGTGGCCCTTGCGATCGCGTTGATCAGCTCACGGATCGGTGCCTGCTTGAGCTTGAGGGCCGTCTGATTGACCACCAAACGCGCACTGATGTCCATGATGCGCTCGACCTCAACCAGATGATTGGCCCGCAGCGTGCTACCGGTAGACACCAGATCCACGATCGCATCGGCCAGACCGGTTAGAGGGGCCAATTCCATACTGCCATAGAGCTTGATCAAGTCAACGTGGACCCCCTTGGCCGCAAAAAACTCGCGCGATATCGCCACATATTTGGTAGCCACTTTCAACCGCGCACCCTGTCGCACCGCAGCGGCGTAGTCAAAACCCTCTCGGACAGCCACACTGACACGGCAGCGCGCAATCTTCAGGTCCAGGGGCTGATACAGGCCCTCGCCACCCGACTCCAGCAAGGTGTCCTTGCCCACCACACCCAGATCAGCGCCACCGTATTGCACATAGGTAGGCACATCCGTCGCGCGTACCAGCACCACCCGCACATCGCTGCGGTTGGTGGCCAGAATCAGTTTGCGGGACCTATCGGGGTCATCGGTCACTTCAATCCCCGCAGCCCGCAGCAAGGGCAGCGTTTCGTCGTAGATGCGGCCCTTGGACAAAGCCAGCGTGATCATGGTCTGCCCTTTGCCTGTGCGCCGCGCGAGCCGCTCAGCCCGCGGATGGACTGGACCATGGCCCAACGGCGCAAATCATCGTTGCTGTTCATGCTTGAACCCTCTCGATATCAGCCCCCAGGGCGCGCAATTTGACTTCCATCCGATCGTAGCCGCGATCGAGGTGGTAGATGCGGTCGACCACGGTCTGCCCCTCGGCCACCAGGCCGGCAATGACCAGGCTGGCCGAAGCACGCAGATCGGTGGCCATGACCGTGGCACCGGACAAACGCTCGACCCCCTCAATCAGGGCCACCTTGCCGTCAATCTGGACATTGGCGCCCAGACGCATCATTTCATTGACGTGCATGAATCGGTTCTCGAAGATGGTTTCAGTCACACGACTGCTGCCGATGGCGATCACATTGAGCGCCATGAACTGCGCCTGCATATCGGTCGGAAAACCTGGGTATTCAGTGGTCCGGAAACTCTGGGCCTTCAGGCGGCCCTGGCTGCGAATGCGGATAAAGCCGTCCCCCGCTTGCACCTGCGCGCCCGCCGCTTGCAGCTTCTCAATGACCGCCTCCAAGTGATCTGCTCGACCCTTCCTGAGGACCACATCGCCGCCCGTCGCCGCCACCGCACACAAGAAGGTGCCCGTCTCGATACGGTCAGACACCACTTCGTGCGAGCAGCCGTGCAGCTCGGACACGCCTTGGATACGAATTTTGCTGCTGCCATGGCCCTCAATGCGGGCTCCCATGCGAATCAGCATTTCAGCCAAGTCGGTTACCTCGGGTTCTTGGGCCGCGTTTTCCAAAATGGTCTCGCCCTCGGCCAGACAAGCAGCCATGAGGAAGTTTTCGGTGCCCGTGACAGTGATCATGTCGGTGGTGATCCGCGCACCACGCAGCCGGGTTCTGCCGCCAGCCAGACCGGCCACCATGTAGCCATGCTCGACCCGAATGTCGGCGCCCATGGCCTGCAAGCCGCGAATATGCTGGTCGACCGGCCGCGAGCCGATGGCGCAGCCTCCGGGCAGGGACACGGTGGCACGACCAAAACGTGCCAGCAAGGGCCCCAACGCTAGAACCGAAGCGCGCATGGTCTTGACCAACTCATAGGGCGCTTCGGGTTTATTCAAGCCAGACGCATCAAGGCGTACCACCGACGGGTCGGCGGCATCGCGCCCGGCCGACACCCCCATATTGCTGATCAGCTTGATCATAGTTACCACGTCCTGAAGCCGCGGCACATTGCGCAGGGCAACCGGCTCAGCCGTGAGGAGGGCTGCACATAATTCCGGCAAGGCCGCATTCTTGGCGCCGGCAATGTCTACCGATCCGGAAAGGCTGCGTCCGCCGCGTATGAGGAGCTTGTCCATTCAGCGCCCGTTCTGCGCGGCCCATTCAGCCGGCGTGTAGGTTTTCATGGACAGGGCGTGCACCTCATCCGTATGCATACGCTGGCCCAGGGTGGCATAGACCCTTTGGTGTCGCCAGACGGGTCGACGGCCCTCGAATTCGGAGGACACCACCACAGCCGACCAGTGCCGGCCATCCCCCTCCACCGTCAGGTGGATGCAATCGAGATCTTGAGCGATCAAGGCCTTGAGTTGTTCAGCCGTCATGGAGATTCAACCTCTGATCTTGTAACCAATGCGAAGCAGGTGCAGGGCCACCGCGCTGACTGACAGCCACGCCGCCGCTACCAGCCCCAGACTGAGCCAGGGTGAGACATCGCTATGGCCAAGAAAACCGTAGCGAAATCCGTCGATCATGTAGAAAAAAGGGTTGAGATGGCTGGCCGACTGCCAGAAGTCCGGCAAGGAATGAATCGAATAGAACACGCCAGAGAGAAAGGTCATCGGCATGATGATGAAGTTCTGAAAGGCGGCCATCTGATCGAATTTTTCGGACCACAAACCCGCAATGATGCCCATCGCTGCAAGCAAGCCCGCACCGAGCATGCCAAAGAGCAGAATCCAAAAGGGGGCGGCCCAGGGCAGGTCAGAGAACCACACCGTCACCAGCAGGACACCTAAGCCAACCGCCAGGCCGCGGATGACCGATGAAAGCATGTAGGCGCAGAACCAATGCCAGGGCGAGAGGGGTGTGAGCAGGATAAAAACTAGATTGCCCATCATCTTGCTCTGGATCAGCGAGGACGAGCTGTTGGCAAGATGATGGG
>JBILUT010000119.1:0-5408 GCA_044370875.1 Polaromonas sp.
CGGGCCAAGGTTTCCTGGCGCTTGGCATAGGGCACAGCGTCCCCGGTCCAGGCCAGTGCCAGCGGGATGATGGCAGCGGCGCAGGCCGCGGCCAGGATGCGGGCGGCCACCAGCAGGTCCAGCGTGGGGGCCAGGCTGGCCAGCACGTTGCCCGCGGCCGACCCGAGCAAGGTGTAGGCAATCACGCGCAGCTTGCCGTAGCGGTCGCCCAGTGACCCGAAGAACAGTTGGGTGAGCCCATACGTGAGGGCAAAAGCCGAGACCACCTGCGCGGTGGCTGCCAGCGGACTGTTGAACTGCCGCGAGAGTTCGGGCAGCATCGCATCACAGATGCGTTGGCTGGCCATGCTGGTAAAGCAGGCCAGCGACAGCAGCCACACCGATCGCCCAAGCATATCGGGCGCTGAAGCCGGCGCGGCGGCGCTCACTGTGTGGTCTGCCCGCAGACCGTCTTCATTCGACCTTGCTGCCTGAATAGCGGATCGGTCCGGCCCGGTTGGCCAGTTCTTGCCGGATATGCCGGGCCATCTCGGCCCCGTTGCTGCCAACCAGGTCATAGCCCTTGCCATCAATTTCTCGTTCCTTGAAGGCAGGCTCGCGCAGGATCGTCGCCACGTCCCGCTCTATGCGTTGCGCCAGGGCTGCCGGCATGCTGACCGGGGCGAACAGGCCCACCCAGACATTGGCGTCGACTTCGGCAAAGCCCAGCTCGCCCACGGTCGGTACATCCGGAAAGGCGGGGTGCCGTGTCTTGCCGCCGTAGGCCAAGGCCTTCATGCGCTTGCTTTGCAGATGGGGCCGCGCCGATGGAATGCCGGCCCAGGTGAGCGGAATTTCGCCGGCCACCACCGCATTGACCGCCTGCGGAATGCCGCGGTAGGGGATGTGAACAATAAAGATGCCAGCCTTCTGCTTGAGCATTTCGGTGGCCAGTTGCGGCTGGCTGCCCGCTCCGTAGGACGCGTAGGACAGCTGGCCCGGTTGCTTGCGGGCCAGTGCAATGAGCTCCTGCAAGGTGTTCGCTGGCAGAGCCGCATTGGCGACAAACAACTGGCTGAAAGAGACCAGTCGCGAGATCGGCGCGAAGTCGCGCTCGAAGTCGTAGGGCAGGCGGGCGTAGAGATGGGGGTTGATGGTGAAGGTGGCATCGGTGGTCACCAGCAGCGTGTGGCCGTCGTTGGCACGCGCCACCATCTCGGTCCCTACCAGCGTGTTGGCACCGGGCCGGTTGTCCACCGTCACCGGCTGTTGCCAGCGTTCCTGCAGTTTCTGGGCCAGAGCGCGCGCCAGGATGTCAACGCCGCCGCCAGCCGGGTAGGGTACGATGATCCGAACGGGTCGGCTGGGCCAGTCGGTGCTTTGTGCTTGCACCAGAGAGCAGACGGTGAGCACGCTGAGGATCACCATTGCGAGTTTCAGTCGACGATTCATGCGAGCCCCCTTGAGCCAAAGTCCGTGAAAGAACGTATGCATTCTATTCAGGCCGACCCGGCAGACCTGACGCGGGGCTTGGGGGTGCAGGCAAGTCCGGGTATGGATCTGAGCGATGCGAGCACTTGGCCAGCGCTGCCGCCCTTGCGACTTGCCCGCATACCCGGCCATGCCCAGGCGCGCTACCAGGGTGACCGCTGGTCTTATCTGGAGGCGGGTTCCCGCCAGGCCCCGCCCTTGCTGTTGTTGCACGGCATTGGCGCGGACGCGCAGTACTTTCGCTTTCAGTTGGCCGCGCTGTCGGCCCGGTGGCGGGTGATTGCGTGGAATGCGCCTGGCTATGGCTTGACCGACAGCCTCAGGTCTGATCAGCCGCAGGCCAGTGACTACGCGCAGGCGGTGGCTGATTTTCTAGACGCGCTGGAAGTCGATTGCTGCCCGGTGGCGGGCAATTCCTTTGGCTCGGCAGTGGCACAGGCTTTTGCGATTGCGCATCCCCAGCGCGTGCGGGGGCTGCTGCTCAGCGGTACCGGCATTGGTCAGCGCCAACTCTCGCCGCAGCGGCGCGCCGCTTTTGAGGAACGGGTAAACCGCATTCGCAGAGGCACCTACCAATACGGCGATCGCGGCGCTGACCATCTGGTCGGCCCGCAGGCCAGCCCGGCCTTACGCGATTGGCTCACTGAACTCTCGCGAGGTCTGCAGGTGCGCGGCCTGGAGCATGCCGCCGCCTTCAGGTTGTCGTCGTTCTGCAGCCTCGATCACGCGCAGGCCTTGAGGCTGCCGGTACTGATGGTGCAGGGCAGCGAGGACCGGATCAATCCGAAAGAAGACAACGCCGACCTGTTGCTGGCGGCCCTGCCGCAGGCGCAACTGCACCTGTGGCAGGGGATTGGTCACTTGCCTGAGGTGGAGGCGCCGGGCTGGTTCAACCAGACCCTGTCTTCTTTTGCGCAGAAGGTGCAGACCCCATGAGCGGGCTGGTGTGGCAAGACCTGGATCAGGCCGCGCTGGACCGGGCCTACGACCAGACCCAGTGGGCTTCCAACGCCGCCGAGGTGATGGCGCGCTACACCCAGCGCAGCAAGTTGGCCCTGCAGCGCTTGGGCCCTGCGCGGCGGCTGGCTTATGGCCCGGGGGGCAATGAGCAGCTCGATCTGCACGGCGCCGGACTCACGCCAGCACCGACGCTGGTGTACGTGCACGGCGGCGCCTGGCGCAGCGGCCGGGCCGAAGACTATGCGTTTCTGGCTGAGCCCTTTGTCCGCGCCGGGGCGCGGGTGATCATCCCCGACTTTGATGCGGTGCAAGACTGCGCGGGTGATTTGCGGGTGCTGGCCGATCAGGTGCGCCGGGCCCTGGCTTCGGTGCTGGCTCATGCCCAAGCCTGGGGGGTGGATCCTCGGCAGATTCATCTGGCCGGTCATTCATCGGGCGCGCATCTGGCGGCCGTAGCCGCAACGGCGGGCGATGGCGTGCCGATCGCCAGCCTGATGAGCTGCAGCGGCATGTATGAACTTGAGCCGGTGCGACGTTCGGCCCGCAGCCGCTATGTGCATATCGATGATCTGGCCGTGCACAGCCTGAGCCCGGCCCGCCATGCGCGGGCGCTGTCCGGGCCGTTATTGGTGGCAGTCGGCAGTCTTGAGAGCCCCCAGTTTGTCTGGCAGAGCCAGATGTGGACCGAAACAGCGGTGAGCGCGGGCATCAGCACCACCGCACTGTGGGCCGAGGGCTTGAATCACTTTGAGATTCTGGAGACCCTGGCCGACCCGCTCAGCCCCTTGTGCCGGATGCAAATGCACCGCATGGGGCTGACCGACATGACGCACGGTTAGGCCCGGCTATCGGCCCGGGGTCACGGCCGGCCTTAGTCGGCCTTGATGTTGCGCGTCTCGATCACCCGCTTCCAGCGCGCAAATTCTGCGGCTTGGTAGGTGGTGAACTGCTCGGGGGTGCTGGCCACGATCTCAAAGCCCAGCTCCAGCAATTTAGGTTTGATTTGCGGGTCGTTCAGGCCAGCGGCAATGGCCGCGTGCAGCCGGTTTTTCAGGTCGGCCGGCAGCCCACGCGGGCCCGCAATGGCCTGCCACGAATAGACATTGGCATCCTTGATGCCCAGTTCTTCGAGTGAAGGCACTTGCGGCAGCAGCGGCGAGCGCCGCGCACTGGTGATGGCCAGCGCACGCAGCTTGCCGGCCTGAATCTGCGGCATGGCGGTGTTGATGTTCATGAAGGACGAATCCACCTGATTGCCCAGCAGGTCATTCATGACCGGGCCGCCCCCCTTGTAGGGCACATGGATGCCCGTGGTGCCTGTTTGCAGCCAGAACAATTCAGCGGTGAGGTGATCGCTGCTGCCATTGCCCGAAGAGGCGAAGGTCATCTTGTTGGGCTGAGCTTTCAGAAAAGCAATCACATCGTTCATGGATTTGTGCGGCGAGGCGGCCGGTACCACCAGCACGTTGGGGGCCTGCACCGCCACCGAGATGTAATCGAGCTCTTTGAGCGCGTCGTAAGGCGCCTTGATCAGGTGCGGCGCAATCACCAGAGGCCCTAGCGATGTCACCAGAAGGGTATGCCCGTCGGCGGCCGCGCGCACCACCTGCCCGGCGCCGATGGTGCCAGTAGCGCCCGCGCGGTTGTCCACCACAAAGCGTCCGCCCAGACGTTCTTGCAGCTTGGGGGCCAGTGTGCGGGCGATCAGATCGGTCGAGCCGCCTGGCGGAAAGGGCACCACCAGTGTCACGGGCCGGCTGGCATCGGGCCAGGCGTGGGCGGCAGTCAGGGTCAGCAGGGCGGCAACAGAACAAAGCCATTTCTTCATGCGATAGCCTCTCAAGGGGTAGTTTGTTCAGCCAGCATCGTAGGGCGGTTCCATCGTTTTCGAGCTACTGGTTCGCCCTGATGCGTGGCTCCTGAGCCGGGGGGCTGTCCAAGTCTGCCCTTCAGGCGTAAAGTCAGGTCTCCTTGGAACGTAGCCTCGGAAAAGTTGCAACGGATATGGGCCTGCAAACTGCGCGCTTCATCAAGACCGGTGTTACCGCTGAGTGCGGATCCGCCCCGTTGAACCCCCTCAAGGTGGCTGAAGGAAGCACCACTGGGGCATGCAAAGCTTGGTGCTTACCCTAGATTTCAACCAGCTTTCACGCAAATTACAGGTTTCCTCTGGAGCGCCCTAGCCCGATTTTGATCCATGATCTGGGCATGAAATTGCTGCTGCTCGAAGATGATCTGGACCTGGGCGATGCTGTGGCTAGCATGCTGCAGGCCAGATGCTTTGAGGTTACCCGGTGCGCCCACGGTCTAGAGGCTATCGTCATGGTGCGGCGAGGCGATTTCGATGTGCTGCTGCTAGACCTGAACCTCCCTGACGTAGAGGGACTTGATGTACTGCGAACCCTGCGCGATGGGGGCTGCCGTCTGCCAGTCCTGGTCATGACGGCGCGCACCGCTATTCACGACCGGATCTTGGGTTTGAACGAGGGTGCCGACGATTACCTCACTAAGCCGTTTGACATTGAGGAGCTGTCCGCACGTTTGAAAGCCCTGGTGCGGCGTGCCTACGGTACTTCGGAGCTGAGTTGTGCCCTCCTGAGGGTGGACGGTGCGACTGGCGCGGTGTTCCGAGGTCACACGCCGCTGGAGATCCCTGCGAGGGAGTTTGCGCTGCTCAAGGCCTTGCTGGCCCGTCCGGGACAGGCCCTGACCAAGGAAGAACTGCACCGTGCGGTTTTTGGCGACGATGTCGCCGGACCCGATGCGGTGGAGGTGCTGGTGCACCGTCTGCGCAAGCGTATCCAAGGATCCGGCGCGCAGTTGGTGACGCTGCGTGGAATCGGCTACTTGATCGTCGACGAGTCACTGGGGTGAATGCGCCGTGACCACGAACACTTCGGGCTCAACCCTGCAGGCCTCCTCAGCGACGCGAATCCCGCGCCGCTTTTCTTTGCGTGGCCGCCGGTTGCTGGGCGGGG
>JBILUT010000120.1:0-5354 GCA_044370875.1 Polaromonas sp.
CAGGCCGGTGATTTTGGCCACTGCGCCTTCGGGCGACAGATTGCCCTTGAGGATGGCCAAGTGACCCTGCTTGTACATGGCGTTGTCGATCGTGTGGATCACGCTCTGCTCGGGCGGGGCGTCAGGTACGTCCTTGAGCACCTGGGCAATGGTCTGCCCGGTGATGGTGATGCAGTCGCCGTGTAGCAAACCGGCATTGAGCAGGATCTTCATGACCTGCGGGATGCCGCCTGCAGCATGCAGGTCGACGGCGAGCGCCCTGCCGCTGGGTTTCAAGTCGCACAGCACCGGGGTGCGCTGGCGGATGCGCTCGAAGTCGTCAATGCTCCATTGGACGCCCGCGCAATGCGCGATCGCCAGGAAATGCAACACCGCATTGGTTGATCCGCCGGTGGCCATGATCACCGCCACCGCGTTCTCGATGGATTTGCGGGTGACGATGTCTCTGGGCTTGATGTCCCTCTTGATCGCCTCGACCAAGACGCGGGCCGACTCCTTGGCCGAACGCACTTTCTCTTCATGCACATTGGCCATGGTCGACGAATAGGGCAGCGAGATGCCCAGCGCTTCGAAGGCCGAGCTCATGGTGTTGGCGGTGTACATGCCGCCGCAGGAGCCGCTTCCGGGGATGGCGTGCTGCTCGATGTCCTTGAGCTCCTGGTCGGAAATCTTGCCAGCGGCGTTTTGGCCCACAGCTTCGAAGACGCTGACGATGTTGAGGTCTTCGCCTTTCCACTTGCCCGGCAGGATGGTGCCGCCGTAAACATAGATGGCCGGCACGTTGGCGCGCAGCATGCCCATCAGTCCACCGGGCATGTTCTTGTCGCAGCCGCCAATGACCAGCACGCCGTCCATCCACTGGCCCTGCACACAGGTTTCGATGCAGTCTGAAATCACCTCGCGACTGACCAGCGAGTACTTCATGCCTTCGGTGCCCATGGCCATGCCATCGGAGATGGTGGGTACGCCAAAGACCTGTGGGTTGGCGCCGGCCTCTTCAAGGCCCGCCACCGCGGCGTCGGCCAGTTTTTGCAGACCGCTGTTGCAAGGGGTGATGGTGCTGTGCCCATTGGCCACGCCAACCATGGGCTTGGAAAAATCGCCTTCTTTGTAGCCCATGCCGTAATACATGGATCGGTTGGGCGCGCGCGATTTGCCCTCAGTGATATTGGCGCTGCGGCGGTTGATCGGGGTGATGGGAATGATCTTGTCGCTCATGGCAATGGATCTTGAGTTTTGAGGGGACCCAGATTGTAAGGAGGCGCCAATTGGCCCCCGGTACGTCACGGGTTGCGCTGGCACAATCCCGACCATGTTGATGCACCCTTCGATCGACCCGGTGGCCTTGCAGATCGGGCCCTTTGCGATTCATTGGTACGGCCTGACCTATTTGCTGGCCTTCGGGCTGTTTTTCCTGCTCGCGCGGCTGCGTTTGCGGCACGAGCCGTTTGCGTCGGTGCACTCGCCCGCGCCATGGACGGTGCGCGACGTGGAGGATTTGCTGTTTCTCGGCGTGGTGGGCGTGGTTGTGGGGGGGCGCCTGGGCTACTGTCTCTTCTACAAGCCGGCTTATTACGCGGCGCATCCCCTGGAGATTCTGGCCCTGTGGCAGGGCGGCATGAGCTTTCACGGCGGCCTGCTGGGCGTGTTGGTGTCGCAAGGGTGGTTTGCGCGGACGCGGAGCCGGCCTTGGCTGCAGGTGATGGATCTGATCGCCCCTTGCGTGCCGACTGGCTTGGCAGCAGGCCGTCTGGGCAATTTCATCAACGGCGAGCTCTGGGGTCGGCCGGCGTCCCCCGATTTGCCCTGGGCCATGGTCTTTCCCGGTAGTGGATCCATGCAGCCGCGCCATCCTTCGCAGATTTATCAGTTTCTCCTGGAAGGTCTGCTGCTTTTTGTATTGCTCTGGCTGTTCGCGCGACGGCCCCAGCCCCTGGGCCGGGTATCAGCAGCCTTTCTGATCGGTTACGGCGCGTTTCGTTTCGTGGCGGAGTACTTCAGGCAGCCCGATGATTTTCTGGGCGTCCTGTCTTTCGGGCTGTCCATGGGGCAGTGGCTGTGCCTGCCTATGATGCTGGCCGGTGCGCTGCTCTGGACGTGGTCGGCCCGCAGCGCGGTCGGTAGACAAGGGGCGGGATGACCCCCCGCCGCACTCGGGGCTTGGGTGCGGTAACAATGTCGGTTTGGGTTTGACGTATCCGGTTGGATCGGCGGACGCAAGCCCTGCCGGCCTTCGGCTTGGTTGATTCGGATTGATTCCAAAAAGGAGACACCATGAGCCTTGTGAAATTTCCGCTTTCTCGTCGCTCCGTTTTGCAGGCGGGCGCTGCGTCTTTGGCCGGTCTGGCCGTGGGCAGTCAGGCTCAGGCGGCCTGGCCCACCAAACCCGTGACCCTGATCGTGCCCTTCCCGGCTGGAGGCGGCACCGATGCATTTGCCCGGCCGCTGTCGGCCCAATTTGCCAAGCTCACCGGCCGTCAGATGGTGATCGACAACCGGGGCGGTGCCGGAGGTACCTTGGGCGCTGGTGTGGCGGCCAAGGCGGCGGCCGATGGCTACACCCTGTTCATGGGCGCGGTTCATCATGCAATCGCGCCGTCGATGTATCCCAAGCTTGATTACGACATCGAGAAAGACTTCGCGCCCCTGGCCCTGATGGCCAACGTGCCGCAGGTGGTGGTGGTCAATCCCAAGAACCAGCCGGGCGACTTCAAAGAATTTCTTGAGCGGGTTCGCAAATCCCCGGGCCGCTTCAACTACGGCTCTGCTGGTGCGGGCACGTCCCATCACCTGGCTGGCGAATTGTTCAAGCAGCAGACCAAGACCTTCATCACCCACATTCCTTACCGGGGGGCCGGCCCGGCCTTGCAGGATCTGATTGCCGGCAATGTGGACATGATGTTCGATGGCCTGGGGTCTTCGGCCCAGCACATCAAGAGCGGCCGGATCAAGGCCCTGATGGTGGCGGGCACCAAACGGAACCCCGCGTTTCTTGATGTGCCGTGTGCGGCCGAGTTGGGCCTGCCCGAATACACCGTCACCACTTGGTACGGCGTGTGGGCACCCCGTGCCACGCCGGCTGATGTGCAGGCCCGCATCGTCGAAGAGCTGCGCCGGGCCAGCGCCACCGATGAACTCAAGACGGCCTGGGCCAACAACGGCGCCGACTTCGGCAATTTCACGCCGACCCAATTTGGCAGCTTTGTCAGCGCCGAGGTCAAGCGTTGGGCCGCCGTGGTCAAGGCATCGGGCGCCAAGCTGGACTGATGGCGCGGGGTCGAGCAGGGCGCTTCATGTGGCCCGCCTTGCCATGAGCGGGTGGATCGAGTGCCAGCGTGAAGGCGCGATAGCGCGGGTCACTTTGCGCAACCCGCAGCGCATGAACGCTATGACCCGGCTGATGTGGCGGCAACTCCGGCAAATTTTTGCAGAGCTGCCGCGCGATCCCAACTTGCGCGTGGTGCTGGTGCAGGGCGAGTCAGGACACTTCTGTGCCGGCGGCGATATCGCCGAATACGCCGACTTTCGATTTCAGCCCGAGACCTTGCGCGAGTTCCACGAGGCAGATGTATGGGCAGGCCTGTCGGCGCTGCTCGACTGCGATCTGCCGGTGGTTGCGCAGATTGAGGGCAACTGCATGGGTGCGGGCCTGGAGATTGCCTGCTGCTGCGATCTGCGATGGGCGGCCGCCGATGCCTGTTTCGGTGCACCGATTGCCCGCTTGGGCTTTCCGATGGCGCCGCGTGAGGCCGATTTGGTAGCCCGGGTCGCGGGCCAGAATACCTTGCGCGAGATGCTGCTGGCCGCCCGGGTGTTGCCAGCCGATACCCTCAAGCAGCGGGGCTTCGTGCATCAGGTCTGCGCGCCCGATCAACTGTCGCAACAGGTGCGGGCGCTGACTGACCGGATGGCGCAATTGGCACCGGGTGCGGCCCGCATGAACAAGGCCACCCTCAGGACCCTGTCGCTTGACGGCGCGACGGCCTTGCCGGCTTTGGTGGCTGGTGCGTATGACTATGCCGATTCACCTGAGCACCGCGAGGGTGTGAGCGCCTTCATGGACAAGCGCCCGCCCCGTTTTTCCTGATAACCACAGTTCCTCTCTCCTTATTCATCATGAGCAATCACAACTTGTTCGCCGCTTTGCGCCAAGGTTTCCCCGCCAAGCTGGACGACATCGCCATCGAAACCGATGAGGGCTTGTATTACTCGTGGCGAGATCTGGATCGGGCTACGGCCATGATGGCTAATCTGCTTGCTTCGCTGGGCCTTGAGCCCGGCGCACGCATCGCGGTGCAGGTCGACAAATCCGTTGAGGCGGTCATGCTGTATCTGGCCACTTTGCGGGCCGGCTACGTGTTTTTACCCCTCAATACCGCCTACCAAAGCGCCGAGATTGAATACTTTATCGGCAACGCCGAGCCAGCGGTGGTGGTGTGCAGCGCTCGCAACTTTGGCTGGGTCAGCCCGATCGCCTACTCAGCCGGGGCGAAGGCCGTTTTCACCCTCAACGACGATCGCACCGGCTCGCTGCTCGAGCGGGCGGTTCACCACAGCGACAGCCACGCCATTGCCGAAAAGGGCCCAGACGATCTGGCGGCCATTCTCTACACCAGCGGCACCACTGGCCGCAGCAAAGGTGCCATGCTCACCCATGAGAACCTGCTGAGCAACGCGCAGGTGCTCAAGACCTATTGGGGCTGGGAGCCTGATGACGTCCTCATTCACGCCTTGCCCATCTTCCATGTTCACGGCCTGTTTGTGGCGCTGCATGGCGCCTTGATCAATGGCAGCAAGATGTTGTGGGTGGGCAAGTTTGACCCCAAGACCGTGGTGCGCTTGTTGCCACGCGCAACCGTTTTTATGGGCGTTCCCACCCTTTACGTTCGGATGCTCGCCGAGCCTTCGCTCACGCGCCAGGCCTGCCGCTCCATGCGGCTGTTTATTTCTGGTTCGGCGCCGCTGCTGATCGAAACCTTCCGCGACTGGGAGCAGCGAACCGGGCACACCATTCTTGAGCGCTACGGCATGAGCGAGACGGCCATGCTGACCTCTAACCCCTACTTGGCTGAGCAAGGGCCGCGGCGTGGGGGTACGGTGGGGTTTGCGCTACCGGGTGTGGGTGTGCGTGTGCGTAATGAGGCGGGGCAGGACCTGCCGGTCGGGGAGATCGGCGGTATCGAGGTGCGTGGTCCGAATGTGTTCAAGGGCTACTGGCGTATGCCGGAGAAAACGCGAGAGGAGTTCACCGCGGATGGCTGGTTCAAGACGGGCGATGTGGGCCTGATCGACCCGCAAGGCTATGTGACCATCGTGGGTCGCAGCAAGGATTTGATCATCAGTGGCGGCTATAA
>JBILUT010000121.1:0-5348 GCA_044370875.1 Polaromonas sp.
TGACGGTGAAAACTTCTTCACCCTCGAGAACGGCAAGCGCATCGCCACGCCTCTGTTCATGGTGATCTGTCTGGTGGGCCTGACTGATGTGATCTTTGCAGTCGATTCGATCCCGGCGATTTTTGCAATCACCAGCGACCCGTTTATCGTTCTGACCAGCAACGTCTTTGCCATCTTGGGCCTGCGCGCCATGTTTTTCCTGTTGCAGGCGGTAGCTGCCAAGTTCCACCTGCTCAACTACGGGCTGGCCGTCATCTTGGTGTTCATTGGCACGAAGATGGTGCTGATCGACATCTACAAGATTCCGGTAGCCGTGTCGCTGGCGGTGGTGGTCGGGATTCTTGCGCTGACCATGATCGTCAGTGTGCGCACCGCGGGCGGTTCATCCGTCAAGCCCCCAAACACCTAAGTTTCTTTAAGGAGCTTTCCATGAAGTGCCCTCACTGCGTTGATCAGGCCCTGTCGATGTCGGACCGGCAGGGGGTCGAGATCGATTACTGTCCGAAATGTCGCGGGGTCTGGCTCGACCGTGGCGAGCTCGACAAGCTCATCGAGCGTAGCGCTTCGGTAGCGGCGGCCCCCAGGGCTGCGGCGCCGGCGGCGCCAACGCCCGGTTGGTCGCAGCCGCATCACGGTCACCGTAAGCACAAGTCCTGGCTCAGCGAAATTTTCGATTGATCGCTTCGGCGTGGCTGTCGGTCGCCCCGTTTTAGGCGGTCATCCGGTCGGCTGATATCCTTGATTCATGAGCAAGGCTTTTACCAAGGATACTGACGGCAACGACGACGATCTGGAGTTGCCACCGGTACCGGCTGGCGGCAAGAACTACATCACGCCAGCTGGTTTTGCGCGGCTCAAGGCCGAGCTGCTTGATCTGATCGACAACGAGCGGCCGCGCATCGTCGAGGTGGTCCATTGGGCGGCCAGCAACGGGGACCGTTCAGAGAACGGGGACTACCTCTACGGCAAGAAGCGCCTGCGCGAGATTGATAGGCGTATCCGCTTTTTGACCAAGCGATTGGAGATTGCCGAGGTTAGCGATCCGTCAATTCATTGCGGTGGATCGCAAGTGTTTTTTGGCGCGACTGTTCGTTATGCCCAGGAGGACGGGCTGGAGCACACCATCACCATCGTGGGCATTGATGAGGCCGACAGCCTGGCCGGTCAGGTTAGCTGGGTCAGTCCGGTGGCGCGGGCGCTGCTCAAGGCCCGCGTCGGGGATGAGGTACCGCTGCAAACCCCCAGGGGGCTGCAGATGCTCGAGGTGCTGTCGGTGTCTTACCCGGCGACCTGATGGGTCCGTGCCGGCCCTCGGGCTGGCAGCATGAGGCCGATCCTTCAGTGCCCGCTGCCGGCTCGCTGTGCCTTCAGAACGGCCGGTGTGCGCTTGAGGCTGCGCATCACGGCGGCCAGATGCTCGCGGTTGTCGACGGCCACGGTAAAGCGCAGATCGGTGGTGTCCTGGGTGCGTTCGGGCTGCATTTGCAGGTGGATGATGTTGACTTCAGCACTGGCCAGTGCCGAAGTCACACGGGCCAGCACGCCTTTGCCGCTGGTGACGGTCAGCAGAAGGTCAACCTCAAACGGTCGTGAAGGTTCGTCGGACCATTCAACCGGGATGAAGCGCTCGCTGTCACGGTGTTGCAGGCGTCGGGCCACAGCGCAGTCGTCGGTGTGCACCACCACGCCTTCGCCATGGCCGAGATAGCCGACGATGGCATCGCCAGGGATGGGGCGGCAGCAGGTGGCAAACTGCACCGAACTGCCCTCGCTGCCATCAAGCATCAGGGCGCCCTGCGAAATTGATTCGTGGGCGGTGAAGCGTTCACGACTCATCAGCAACGGATCGGTTTTAACGCCCGCCTCCACCAGCAGGCGAGCCAGGCGCTTGGCCACGATGCTGGCAATGCGCTTACCCAGGCCGATGTCGGTCAGCAGGTCGATCCGTGAGCGGTTGCCAGTAAAGCGAAGCAGCCGATCCCACAGGGCCCGGTTGTGATCTTCATCGGCGGGCAGTCGTTCGATCCCTTCGGCCCGCAGGGCTTGAGCCAGCATTTTCTGACCCAGATCGCGCGATTCGTCCAGCGCCCGCGTCTTGAGGTGGTGACGTATCTTTGAGCGCGCTCGGCCGGTGCGCACGAAGCCCAGCCAGCCGGGGTTGGGATTGGCCACCGGCGCGGTGATGACCTCAACCACATCGCCGTTGCGCAGCTCGGTACGCAGCGGCACCTGCTCACCGTTGATCTTGGCGGCCACGGTTCGGTGCCCGATATCGCTGTGGATGGTATAGGCAAAGTCCACCACAGTCGCGCCGCGCGGCATGGCCATGATCTGGCTTTTGGGCGTGAACACATAAACCGCATCGGGGAACAGGTCGATCTTGATATGGTCCCAAAACTCAGAGGCATCGCGGGTCTCGTGCTGGATATCAAGTAGAGACTGCAGCCACTGCGTGCCCAGGTTCTGCGAGGCATGGCCTGCCGGATCAGCGGCCTTGTAGAGCCAGTGCGCGGCCACCCCCGATTCGGCCACCACATGCATCGCCTCGGTACGCATCTGAAACTCGATGTTGGTGCCAAACGGTCCGATCAGGGTGGTGTGCAGCGATTGGTAGCCATTGATCTTAGGGATGGCTATGTAGTCCTTGAACTTGCCCGGCATGGGCTTGTAGAGCTGGTGCAGCACCCCCAGAGCGGTGTAGCAGGTAGTGATGTCCTCCACGATGATCCGAAAACCGTAGATGTCTGTCACCTGGGCGAAGGACAGGTGCTTGTCGTCCATCTTGCGGTAGATGGAGTGCAGGGTTTTCTCTCGGCCGTCGATGCGAACGGCAATACCAGCTGATTCGAAGGCTGCTTCGACTTCGCTTTGCGCCTTGCGGATCACATCGCGACGCCTGCCACGCGAGCGCGCCAGCGCCTTGGCCAGGGTGGCGTAACGCCACGGATGCAGGTGCCGAAAGGACAGATCCTGCAGTTCGCGATAGGTCAGATTGAGGCCCAGGCGGTGCGCGATCGGGGCGTAGATCTCCAGGGTTTCGCTGGCGATGCGCCCCCACTTGGCTCTTGGCAGATCGCCCAGTGTGCGCATGTTGTGGGTGCGATCGGCCAGCTTGATCAGGATCACGCGCACGTCGCGGGCCATGGCCAGCAGCATCTTGCGAAAAGACTCTGCCTGGTTTTCCTCGCGGGTGGTGAAGGCTAACTTCTCCAGCTTGGTCAGGCCGTCGACCAATTCGGCGACGGGTGCACCGAAGCGCTCGATCAGTTCGGGCTTGCTCACGCCGCAATCCTCGATCGCATCGTGCAGCAGGGCCGCCATCAGGGCCTGGGCGTCGAGTTTCCAGTCGGCGCACTGAGCCGCCACCGCAATCGGATGGGTGATGTAGGGCTCACCGCTGCTGCGCAACTGGCCCAGATGGGCCTCATCGGCAAATCGGTAGGCCCGCCGTATCTGCTCGATATCGCTAACACCGAGGTAGCCCAGCTTGGCCGTCAAGGCGGCAAAGCTCGCCGCGGCCGCGTTAACGGCCGCTGGGCTGGACCGACCGGCGGTGGCGGGCTGCAGTTGGCTCATGCCCTAACTTTAGCGTGAGCCGCTGGTTCTATCGTGCCGGCCCTCTGATCCAGATCGGGGCGCTTCCTTTTTTTCGGGCTACAAAAGCAAAAGGCACCGCTGTTGCGGTGCCTTTTGCCAGGTGAGTTTGAACTCAACCCGGGACTTTCTTGAGCATCTCCAGGCCCACCTGGCCCGCTGCAATTTCACGCAGCGCCGTCACGCCCGGTTTGTTCTTACTTTCAATACGGGGGGTGTGCCCCTGGCTGAGCATGCGGGCGCGGTAGGTGGCAGCCAACACCAGCTGAAAGCGGTTGGGGATTTTTTCCAGGCAGTCTTCAACGGTGATGCGGGCCATGGTGCTTACTCCAGTCGGGCGATCAGAACAGATTCAGGGCTTTGAAGGTCTCGGCGCGGCTGCGTCGCTGTGCGGCGTATTTCAGGCGCTGGGCATGAACGATGCTCTTGAGGTCAAAGAGGGCGCGTTCAAAAAGTTCGTTGATTATAACGAAGTCGAAATGCTGCACCTGCGCCATCTCCTGAGCCGCATTCTTGAGTCTGAGCTCGATCACTTCGGGACTGTCTTCGCCGCGACGCTGCAGGCGGGCGCGCAGTTCGTCCCAACTCGGCGGCAGTATGAAGATCAGGACCGCATTGCTGAACAGGCGCTTGATATTCACTGCCCCCTGGTAGTCAATCTCCAGCATCACATCGCCGCCGACCCGGATGCGGTCCTCGATGGCTTGCCGCGAGGTGCCGTACCGGTGCCCGTGCACATGCGCCCATTCCAGGAAGGCCTCTTGAGCCACCATGCGGTCGAATTCTTCGTTGGACAGAAAGAAATACTCGCGGCCGTGCTTTTCCTGGCCGCGAGGCGGTCGGGTGGTGTGCGACACCGAAGGTTTCACGCCGGCGTCGATTTCCATCAGGGCCTTGACCAGGCTGGATTTGCCCGCACCGCTGGGCGCTGCCACGACATAAAGGTTTCCGGGGTAGTCCATGGGGCTTATTCGATGTTCTGCACCTGTTCGCGCATCTGCTCGATCAGCACTTTCATGTCAACCGAGATTCGGGTCAGTTCCAAGCTGGAGGATTTTGAACCCAGGGTGTTGGCTTCGCGGTGCAGTTCCTGAATCAGGAAGTCCAGGCGCTTGCCGATCTCGCCGCCGGCAGTCAGCAGACGGTCGATTTCATCGAGGTGAGAGTTCAGCCGGGTGATTTCTTCGGCCACATCGATCCGGATGGCATAGGCGGTCGCCTCAGTCAGCGCCCGCTCCTGTGCTGATTCGGGCGGCATGCTGCCTTCGGCCAGGGCCATGGCTTCGCGCCAGCGCTCGAGAAAGCGTGCTTTGTGCTGCTCGACCAACTGCGGCACCAACGGCGCAGCCAGGGCGGCCAAAGCGCGCAATTGGGCGGATCGTTCGCTCAGCATGCGGGCTAGGCGTTGGCCCTCGCGGGCCCTCGCAGCCAGCAGCTCCTGCAGGGCCTGACGGACCAGGGCTGGTACGGCCGCCTGAAGGTCGGGGGCAGGCCTTTGCGCCTGACTGCTCAATTTGAAGACATCGGCCACGCTCAGTGCACGCGCCTCGGGCAGTTCGGCCTGAATCGTCACTTGCACCTGGGCCAGACGGGTCAGCCAGTCGGGCGAGGGTGCTTGCAGTTCGTGGCCCGATTGCGCTTCGACGTTGATGCGCAGCTCGACCTTGCCCCGCTTGAGCGATGCCTGCACCAGCTCGCGCAGGGTGGGCTCGCAAGCGCGCAGCTCGTCGGGTAGCCGCAATGAGAGGTCGAGG
>JBILUT010000122.1:0-5347 GCA_044370875.1 Polaromonas sp.
GCTACTTTTGGCGCCAGTGCGATGACCGATGCCTTCAATGTGGCCTTTCGCATTCCCAATTTGCTGCGGCGGCTTTTTGCGGAAGGCGCGTTCAGCCAAGCCTTTGTACCGGTACTCGCGGCCACCCGCGAGCGCGAGGGCGAGGCTGCCACACGGCAGCTGATCGACCGGGTGGCCGCCTTGCTGGCGCTGGCGCTGGTGGGCGCTTGTGTGATCGGTGTGGCGGCAGCGCCGGTTCTGGTTTGGCTGATGGCCAGCGGCCTGCAGCAGTCGCCCCAGGGCTTTGAGGCCGCGGTCGACATGACCCGTTGGATGTTCCCCTACATCGGATTCATGTCTCTGGTAGCCCTGTCGGCTGGCATCTTGAACACCTGGAAGCGTTTTGCGGTGCCGGCGGCCACCCCGGTGCTGTTGAACCTGGCCATGATCGCCGCGGCTTGGTGGGGCGCGCCGGCCCTGCAGGCGGGGGGCATTGAGCCGATCTACGCCATGGCTGCGGGCGTGATGGTCGGCGGCTGCTTGCAATTGGCGGTGCAGGTGCCTGCGCTGTTGCGGCTGGGCCTGCTGCCGCGCCTGAACTGGCGGCCGTCGGCGTTGCTGGCGGCCTGGCGAGATTCGGGGACTCGGCGCATTCTGGCCCTGATGACACCGGCTTTGCTGGGCGTGAGCGTGGCCCAGATCTCGCTGCTGATCAATACCCAGATTGCTTCGCATCTGGGCCCGGGCAGCGTGAGCTGGCTGACCTACGCCGATCGCCTGATGGAATTTCCCACGGCTCTCATCGGGGTGGCACTGGGTGTGGTGTTGATGCCGCAGTTGGCCTCTGCCCGTGCAGCGGGGGACTCTGCCAGGTATTCGGCCATGCTCGATTGGGCCTTGCGCTGCGTGGTGGCGTTGGGCCTGCCCTGCGCTGTGGCCTTGCTGCTCTTTGCCGAGCCGCTGGTGGCCACCCTCTACCACTACGGCGCTTTCGGCCAGCGCGATGTACAGATGACGATGCAGGCTCTGATGGGCTACGGGGTGGGCCTGCTCGGTCTGGTGGCGGTCAAGGTGCTGGCCCCTGGCTTTTACGCCGCGCAGGATGTCCGAACACCGGTCAAGATTGCGGTGGTGGTGCTGTTGATCACCCAGTGCCTCAATATCGTGCTGGTGCCTTTTTGGGCCCATGCGGGGCTGGCCCTGGCCATTGGTTTGGGTGCGCTCATCAACGCGCTTTGGCTGCTGGCCGGTCTGATAAGCCGCGGCAGCTACCAGCCGCAGCCCGGCTGGCTGCGCTTTGGCTTGCAGGTGAGCCTGGCCACGGCGGTGTTGGCGCTGTGCCTGGGCGCACTGGCCCAGGGCTTTGACTGGTTGGCGCTGCGCGATCAGCCTGGCTTGCGCGCGGGCCTGATGGCCGGTGCGGTGTTGGGCTGCGGCTTGCTGTATCTGGGCAGCTTGCGGGTGCTGGGTTTCCCCCTAAAAAGCCTGATCGGACGTTGAAGCGGTCGGGTTTTGTGTCGTTGCGTCCCAAATGTGCGAAAGTCCGCGCATGAGTCTGAAATTTGAGGTGCCGACTCCGCTGGCCTATTTTTCCAGCCTGGTCGAAAGCGACGACCAGTTCCCTTTGCTGGAGGCCGCGGCCTGCCTGGCGCAGGATGAATACCCAGACCTGGATGTGCAGCGGGTGTTGGGTGATGTTGATCAATTGCTGGCCCGCCTCAAGCGCCGGCTGGCTGCTGATGCATCGGGTTTGCAGCGCCTGCGTGCGCTCAACCACTTCTTTTTTCAGGAGCTCAGTTTCGGCGGCAACGTCAACGACTACTACGATCCGGACAACAGCTATCTCAATGCGGTGTTGCGCACCCGACGGGGTATTCCCATTTCCCTGGCGGTGATCTGGCTCGAACTGGCTCTGGGGCTGGGTCTGCAAGCTCGCGGGGTGGCCTTCCCCGGTCATTTCATGGTCAAGGTCACCTTGTCCAGCGGGCAGGTGGTCATTGACCCCTTCACCGGCCAGTCGCTCAGCCGCGAAGAGCTTTCTGAGCGCCTGGAGCCCTACCGCCAGCGCAGTGGCTTGGTCGATGATTTCGAGGTGCCGCTGGGCTTGTACCTCCAAGCGGCTTCGCCGCGCGAGATCGTCACCCGGATGCTGCGCAATCTCAAGGAAATCTACAAAAGTCAGGACGATTGGGATCGTCTCATTCCGGTGCTCGATCGCCTGCTGATCCTGCAGCCTCAGGTTTGGGGCGAATACCGCGACCGAGGTTTGGCTTGGGCCGAGCAGGGCCATAACGACCGAGCGCTGAAAGATCTACAGACCTATCTGGACAAGGCCGAGGACGCGCTTGACAGGGACGAGATCAATGAGCAAGTCGCCCGTCTTCGTCAGGCCCAGGGCCAGGGCAAGGCGCAGTAGCTCTCCTGTGGCGTGTCTCTGGGGGGCGTAGGCGCCGCCCGACTGGTGATCAGCTCACCACCACGGCAGCGCCATTGCGGCGCTCGGCAATGTTCCCGATGGTGTAAACCTGCTCACCGGCTGCCTGCAAGGTGGCTGCAACGGCTGGCGCTTGGGCTGCGCTGACCACCAGCACCATGCCGATCCCGTTGTTGAAGGTTCGGTTCATTTCAAGGTCATCGATACCCGCCGTGTCCTGTAGCCAAGCGAATAATTCGCTCCGGGGCCAACTGCCCTTGTGCAATTGCGCAGCCAGGCCTTCGGGCAATACGCGCGGGATGTTCTCCAGCAGGCCGCCTCCAGTGATGTGGGCCAAGGCTTTGATGGTTCGGCCTGAACCGGTGGCCGGGTGCGCCCTCAGGGCCGCCAGCACGCTTTTGACGTAAAGCCGGGTGGGCGCCATGATGGCTTCGCGGTGGGGTCGCCCATCCAGCTTCTCGGGTGGAGCCGACCGCTCGAGACATTTGCGCACCAGGGAAAAACCATTGGAGTGCACCCCGCTGGAGGCCAGGCCCAGCACGACATCGCCAGTGCGCACATCCTGGCCGTTGAGGATGTCGGCTTTTTCGACCACGCCGACGCAAAAGCCGGCCAGGTCGTATTCGCCAGCTGGGTACATGCCCGGCATCTCGGCCGTTTCTCCGCCGATCAGTGCGCAGCCGGATAGTTCGCAACCGCGTGCAATGCCGCCAACCACCCGGGCGGCGGTATCGACATCGAGCTTGCCGCAGGCAAAGTAATCCAGAAAGAACAGGGGCTCGGCCCCCTGGACCAGGACGTCATTGACGCTCATGGCCACCAGATCGATGCCGACTGCGTCATGCATGTGCCATTCAAAGGCCAGCTTGAGCTTGGTTCCCACGCCATCGGTGCCGCTGACCAGCACCGGCTCTTTGTAGCGCTTGGGTACCTCAAACAGGGCACCAAAGCCGCCGATGCCCGCCAGCACACCCTCGCGCAAGGTTTTTTTGGCCAGGGGCTTGATGCGCTCGACCAGGGCATCACCGGCATCAATGTCAACGCCGGCGTCTTTGTAGGAGAGGGGGGTGGTGCTCATGAGGGGGGTTCCGTTGGGGCGGCCCGTTGTCGGGGCAGCCGGCGGCCGGTCGGTGGAGAGTGGCCGTACCGATAAAATGCAAGATTCCATTTTAAGGGCCCACCCTTGGTTACCCCGACGCAGCGCCCCCGCAGGCCGCCGGTGACTGACTTCCAGCAGGCATGAAGCAGATTGCTCTGGACATTGGCCTGCCCAGCGAGCCCATGTTCTCCAACTATCTGGCTGGCCCCAACCAGCCAGCCTTGAGCCACCTTCAATTGTGGGCTGGTGGGGAGTTGCGCTCTCCGGTACCCACCTACCTGTGGGGCGCGACCGGTAGCGGCAAAACGCATTTGCTGCGCGCGGCCGTCCATGCGCTGCGCGAACGGGGCGCCAGTATCGGTTGGCTTGATGCCTCGTGCTCCGAGCCGCCCGACTTCCAAGAGGCTTGGGCGGCGGTTTTTCTCGACGACTGCCACCTCTACACCGCGGTCCAGCAGCAGGCGGCCTTTGTGTGGTTTGTGCGCGCGCTCCATGCCGGCGATGGTCGCCCCCGCGGCGTGCTGGCGGCCGGTCAGGTTCCGCCGGCCGATCTGAACCTGCGCGAAGATCTACGCACTCGTCTGGGATGGGGTCATGTCTTTGCCTTGCAGCTGCTCGGTGATGAGCAGCGCCGCGCGGTGCTTCGGCGCCAGGCCGATGCGCGGGGGCTGGTACTCAGTGAAGAGGTGATTGGTTTTGTTCTCAGCCGCTTTGCGCGTGACCTGACGCATTTGGTTCAATTGCTTGATCGCCTCGACGCGTATTCACTGCAAACCCAAAGGCCGATCACTATCGCGCTGGTCAAGTCCATGCTGGAGTCTGCATGAGCAAGATGCGTTTGGCCCTGTTCGATCTGGACCACACCCTGCTGCCGATTGACTCTGATTACGAGTGGGGCGAGTTCACCATACGCCTGGGCTGGTGCGACGCCAGCGAGTTCAAGCGACGCAATGCGCAGTACTTCGAGCAGTACCGCGCTGGCACCCTGGACATCCATGACTACGTGCGCTTTGCCACTGAGGCCATTCGCCATCAGGGCGAGCAGGCATCGGCACAGGCCCATTCGCAGTTCATGGACGAAGTCATCCGTCCTGCCCTGCGGCCGCAGGCCCTGGAACTGGTCGAGCGCCACCGGCAGTCGGGCGACCACTTGCTGATCGTTACCGCCACCAACGACTTTGTCACGCGGCCAATTGCTGATCTGTTTGGCGTGCATGAGCTGATTGCGGTAGAGCTCGAGCGCGATCAGCAGGGTAGGCTGACGGGTGGCATTGTCGGCACGCCCTCTGCGCGCGAAGGCAAGGTGCAGCGCATGAACGAGTGGCTGGCCGCTCGTGACCTGGGCTGGCACGATGTCGAGGCGACTTTCTACACCGATTCGCTCAACGATCTGGCGCTGCTCGAGCGTGTAGCCTATCCGGTAGCCACCAATCCTGATCAGCGGCTGCGTTCGCTGGCGGGTCAGCGCGGCTGGCCCATACTTGACCTCTTTTCATGATCAAGACCCTTATCAACAAATTGCTGGGTCGCCCTGGCTCTGCTGAAAGCCGCTCTGGCCGATCAACTTACGGTCAGCGGCAGGAGCTCGGGCCGCAAGAGCATCGCATTGATCCAGATTTGGTCGATCGGCGCGCGGTCGATGTGGTGCACACTCTCAAGGCGGCCGGTTACGAAGCCTATATCGTCGGTGGTGCTGTGCGCGACTTGCTGCTGGGCCTGCGGCCTAAAGATTTCGATGTGGCCACCAACGCCACGCCAGAGCAGGTCAAGGGGCTGTTCCGGCGCGCCTTCATCATCGGCCGGCGTTTCCGTATCGTTCATGTAGTGCACGGTCG